>CAZKMH010000242.1:0-5884 GCA_964553395.1 uncultured Rikenellaceae bacterium
CTGATTCATTTTCAGGATTTTTTTTTGAGAGTCTTTTCATACTCCTCACCACCCGCTGAAGATCTTTAGCCTGTTTATCTGCAATTTTTTCAGCTGCCAGTTTAGCCACATTTCCTTCAATAAGCTCCTTCATTTCAAAAATTTCCCCGATGTCATATGAAGAAAGTGAGTAAATTCTTTTTGTACGGTTCGAAGTACTGATAAGACCTTCAAACTGGAAACGGCTTAAGGCCTCACGTACCGGAGTCCTGCTAATACCATACCTCCCGGCAAGATCAACTTCGGTAATAACTTCACCAGGTCTCAATGTTCCGTTTAAGATCTCCTCAAGTATCAGGGAATAAGCCTCTTTAAAAGTGCTCTTATTGTTCATAAATTCCTTTTATTCTCAATGATTTAACCGGATCAACTCTTTTTCCTTCTTTTCTCAATATGTTCCAGTGCATTTTTCCATGAGCCTATAAACATATTTCTGAAATATTCCACAGGACCAAAATGCTCATAATCATTAATATTCAGTCCGTCTGTCATGTACGCCTGCCTGAATTCGGGCACTTTTACCAATAATTCATCAATATAATTTTCCGGTGCCGGATTAAAAAACCTTGGGACTACAGGAAGATCCTGCTTCAGCAATTCTTCAGCCTGCCCCGGCCAGTTCATTGTAATACAGACATCAGCCCCGACCATTTCGGTAAAATGATGCAATCCTCTGACTCCGCCTCCTATAAATCCAACTTCCGGGTATAATGACTTTGTAATATTGTAAACCTTTTTAGCGATTATCAGCCCGGACAGGTAAAGAATATCAGGGTCAATCTTAATCCCCTGTTTTTCAACCGATTTGTATAAATATTCATCATAAATACCTGTTATAAGGGAATAGTATATTTTGGGAGTCTTGCCTGTTTTCAAAGATATTTTACGGTACATTTTGCATACATCAAGAGCCTGCGAAATACCCATAACCTCAGTTGCATTTACGGGAGTATTTTCGGCCAGAAGCACCTCCATTGCCTGCAGACCTGCAGAAGTAGCAGGTATTTTAATCATCACATTGGGATTCATTTCACGGTTCTTCCTGCCCTCATTGATGATTACCTCAGGATCTTCCTCATGAATAGGATCGCCCTGGATACTTACATAACCATGATCTCCGTGGGTTGCTTTCCAGACATCAAGAAAAATATCGGAAATTCCTTTTACCAGTTTACGCTGCAGTACGCATTCAACTTCATTATTATCGTCAGTTTCCCTGAATATTTCGTCCAGTATTTTGTCAGCAGCTTTTCCTGCTTCAGGATTACTTAATATTTTCCATGTATAGGACGGATTCTGTGTGCAGCCTGTTGCCCCTGCATCGATTGCCATCCTTGCTTCATCAGCTGTAACATTGTTGATCCAGAATTTAGTTCCGGTAAGATCATAAACACGCTTAAAGTATCTGTTTTTCATAGTGTTCTATTATTTTATTGTTAAAGGTTTTGTTTGAATAAGTGCAGTACCCAGTCATTATTATCAGGGGGTGACCATTTGAAATTGTCTTTAATTTCGTACGCGTCAGGAATAATTTTTATCTCACCACTCCGGGGATTGACCAATTGCGCCATGAATTTTTCAGAAACCTCAAATTCTGTCTTCAGAATAAGCTGATCGGTTAATCCCCTGGCATAAATAACATATCTTTTCCCCGGCTCAGCCAAAAGCCAGTATGTTGTTGAGGGAGGTGCTATCCTGCCGAGCTGTCTTCCATCGCTCCCCCGCTGAGTTTTGGAGCTGAGAATATCATCATTTGAAGAAAGTTTCCACCATTCAATTCCTGTAAAAAACTTTTTGATATACCCGATCTGAAGCTCCCAGTCATCATTCTTTGCAACATCAACATCAAAAGGACCGGGATCACGATTCCCTCCGAAATAAGTTGTACCGAAGCCTGTTACAAGGTAACCGCCTGCCATAACTATATCCCAGCTGGCATACCGCATCGATTCAATGCTTGTAGAGTTGTCCTTCTCAGGTACACCATCACCGTTCTGGTCACGAAGATAGTAGCCATATTCAGAGTTTATAACAGGCTTTGCGAATGTCAATGATTCCAGAATCCTTGAATGAAGATCACTGTAATTCTGCTGATAATCGCCAAAGCTCATCCATCCGGCTTCATTATACTCACGTACGCTCCCCCCGCTGGTCATTGGATGTATCCCGATCATACGGCCATGAGGTTCAGCCTCATCAAGGGCATTACCTATGGCAATAAATTCCTTTCTTATATCTGCCTCAACACCCGGCCTTGTATTGACTTCTCCGTGCCATTCTCCCGACACAATAAAATAGACCCTGAAGGCGCTGTAGCGGGATGCGATATAGCGTGCATAATGTTTCCTTGCTTCAACATCCGGGAAAAGACGCCAGGGAAAAGGAACCTTCTTGTTCTTGTCTCCCCAGGCAAGCACGAGTCCTACAACCAGTCCCTGCTGATTTGCAAATGCGATCCTTGAATCAAGTTCTTTCCAATAACCCGGATTCAGTATCTGTTCTTCCATGCTCAGGAAAGGCATTCCCCCTGAGTTACCCCATCCGGCTTCGCTCAGCATCATTGCATGTACTGCGCTGAAACCCTGTGATGCTCTTGTGGTGACAAAATGTTCAAAAGCGGCACGGTCGAGTTTTTCTTCTTCATTATCATTGAACAGAGCCCATGCTGTTTCACCCATGAACCACATCTTTTCACCATTCTGATACTGGAAATGATGAGGGAATCCATTCATGGGCTGAATGCTTCCTGTTAATGTTGATGGATTACAGGTGAAGGTGCCTGATCTTCCACTCAATCCCCTGTCCGCTGAAATGATCCTGTATGACCATTCTCCTTCTGTATCCGGACTTATCCGGAGCTTCCAGGTTTTATCTCCATCCCAGAAAAGAGGGATTTTCCATAATGAACCGTCGGGTTTCTTTATTTCAGCCTCAGCGCTGAGTTCCATAAAAGGATTATCATAATTACCAGCCGACTTAAGGGCTATTTCAAATATCCCGAATTTATCTACCGGTGGAGACTGTGAAGACACGCAGGAATTAAGGACAACTAAAACACAAAGAAAGAACAGTCTGATTTTTTGCATAGTTTTTTATTAAAGGTTCATCTATTTATTTAAATCTGGCCATTTACCACATTGATTAATTGCCCATTTAGAAAAGACTTAATATTATCCACCGCTATTTCAAGCAATCTTTTCCGGGCTGATAATGTTGCCCAGGCAACATGTGGAGTTATGATACAGTTCTTAGCTCTCAGCAATGGATTACTTGCTGATGGCGGCTCAACTGACAGTACATCAAGGGCAGCCCCTGCGATTATTCCCTCATTTAGAGCCTCAGCGAGATCATTTTCAGCTACCAGTGGTCCGCGTGCTGTATTTACGAGCAGTGCAGTGGGCTTCATCATTTTTAGCCGGTCGGCATTGATAATACCCTTCGTTTCAGGAGTAAGAGGGCAATGGAGAGTTACTATATCGCTGCGCTTTAAAAGATCATCAATTGTAAGGTTTTCATAACCAGGCGTTTCTGTAATATTACTAACAATAACCCTCATTCCCATGGCTTCCGAAATACCGGATACAGCTTTGCCAATCCTTCCGAAACCAATAATACCGATTGTCTTTCCGGCAAGTTCTGTCAGAGGTTTATCCCAGTAGCTGAAATCGATGCTGCCACTCCAACGGCCGTTACGAACTCCCTGCGAAAGAGTGCCAACACCATTAAAAAAATCGAGTATCAGAGCAAAAACATGCTGAGCCACAGAACGAGTGCTGTAATCCGGAATATTGGTTATGACAATACCATATGCTTTAGCGGCATTCAGATCAACAACATTGTATCCGGTTGCAAGGACACCTATATATTTTAAGTCAGGAAGCTTTTTTAGAGTTTCGGCTGACAGAATTGTTTTATTTGTAAGTATAATTCCAGCCCCGGCGGCCCTCTTTATAATTTCATCTGGCTGGGTCCTGTCAAAGATTTCAACATTGCCGATTGCTTTCAGTGAATCCCACGATAGGTCACCGGGATTTAAGGCGAACCCGTCAAGAACAACAATTTTCATACTATTCAATCTTATACCATTTAGGCCTTATAAAGACATAAACAATTATCAGAGAAAAAGTTGCCAGCGCAGCAAGAATCAGGAATATCCCTGAAAAATCGTGAGTCTCGTTTGTAATTACTCCTATTCGTCTGAGAACCAGGAATGTGAACCCGGTTTCTATAAATCCCACAAGGGCGGCGACTGTTGCAACTTTAGTCTTCAGCACATCCTGTTTGAAGGCATGCTGGTTGCCAAGGAAGGCACCGATTCCGAATACAAAAAGCGCCAGAATAACAACACTCAGGTTTACTGATTTGAAAAGAGGCAGCAGAAGAACACTCATCATGAAAAGGTATGCAGCCGTTATTACAAACTTCCTTGATTGAAGGATTGAGAATCTTTTCCTGGCCAGCCACAAAACAACAGCTCCTCCTGACCATAATCCGACATCCTGCATGAAATAAATGAGACTAAGCTTAAAAGAGAGGCTCTGGTTATATGCATGATGCAATCCCTGTGTGAAATATGACGGGAACCACTGGGTTGCAAAGTAGAGACATGGTATCAGCCCGAGACCTATCAGGGCAACACCCCAGAATCCTGGCTGGCGGGCTACGAGGAGATAGTCTTTTAAATACTCTTTCGGGTTGAACTTTGAGGCAGCCTGTTTAAGATGGCTTGTCTTCTCAGTCCACTGCTCAGAATACTTCTCCGGCTTTCTGAATATAAGCAGCCATGGAATAAGCCATAAAACACCGGCAACTCCTGCTATTATGAAACTGTAGCGCCAGTTAAAGTTATTTGCAAAATAGATTACAAATGGAGGTGCGGCAAGGGTGGCAAGAAAAGCTCCGCTGGCAAAGATACCGGATGCCAGGCTTCTCTCATTTGCGGGAAATATGCGGGAAATTATAAGAAGGCATATCGGGAAATTAACAGCTTCCCAGAAACCAAGCATGTAGCGCAGCCATAACATATGTCTGTAATTGTCTACAAAACCTGTGATAAGAGTACTTAATGACCATCCCATTACCATCACGGGGAAAAAGAGTCTTATGCTTCTGACCCTGTCAATAATAATACCGATGAAAAAGTGTGTAAGTGCATAAGTCAATGTAAATGCAGCAAGCAGGTTGCCTCTCAGGATATTATCAAGGCCAAATTCCTTGCTTATCGGTTCTATGGCAGTACCCAGTGTCTGCCTGTCGAAATAATTCAGGAACGTCGCCAGGAACAATGTTCCCAGCACAAACCACCGCCAGTTATCCCGGTAGAAGGTAGAATTCATGATCCTGAAATTACTAATTTATTTTCTAATGAATTAAATAGAAGAAATATTTGTATACAATAATATGATAATAGCAATACAATAATACTACATTATTGTATACAATAAAAATATTATTTAGCCACGGGATGATTTATTTCGAACACGGGTTACTATATGGAGATTCCTCATTCATCTGTACGGGGTGGATTTTATTAGGTTCTGTAGGGACCTTTGGTGGCCAAAGGAAGGAGCCAGCCTGTCGCGAGGGCGTGATACTTAGGAATTACCGGAAGCTGCCTTTGCAGCGATCATCCCTGGCATGTTAGCGGCCCGGCAATATAGGGAAGGTTATTTTTATATATTAGAGAAAAAAAGTAACTTTTAAACCTGCCTTTCCTGGTGAAAGAGCACAAGTGATTCTTTAGGTTCTGCCCCACATTACTATATCATGTTTTTCAGTATGGATTAGATAGTCATAGAAGTGGGATCAATGATTTTCATATTTAAAGTTTGGGGATTTTTCGCAG
>CAZKMH010000243.1:0-5873 GCA_964553395.1 uncultured Rikenellaceae bacterium
GGCCGCCTCCCCCAGACACATTGTTGGAGCCATGGCTCTAAAAGATTCATAGGATTGCTGGTCGGTCGAAATACATCTTCCTGCCACCAATAATCCTTCAACTTTTTTGGGCAATAAACAACGATATGGTATTTCATAGCCTTCATGCTCCAGATAACGCCTGTATCCATAATAACTAATTATCGGACAAGCTGACATAGCAATTGAATCATCAAATTTCTTGCCTGCAATTGCATCTTCCGCAGTTGTTTTATAAAGACCTTCGATAAAACGTGTTTGCCTTATTCCAAGCATGGGAGCTGTTTCAGTAATATAGGCCCCATCCAATAAAGGGGAGCGTGTTGCTTGATTTCTTTTAAAATGTTCAAACACACTCAACCTGGTTTCAATTTCACTTTTTGTTAATTCATCCGCATTTGTACCATTCGAATTTGATGTGGAACCCCAGAAAAGAAGAGTATTTTTAGTTCGGGGGCCTCCGAGCTGGTCAGAATACTTAGGATCTACGGTAACTTTATACATTAAACAATTTGGCAAATGTTTATCCTTCGTTAAATCCGCCTGCCAGTAAGGAACACCTGCTTTGTATGCCACGTCAGCATCTCCGCTGGCATCTATGATTACTTTCCCAAAGATAGCTTGCCTTCCTGATTTGTTTTCAATAATAATACCCGCAATATTATTCCCTTCCATAATGGAATTGACAAATATTGTATGAAACAGGATATTCGCACCTGCATCATATAGCATTTTGGTGAGAATATACTTTGTCTTCTCACTGTCGATCGCATAACTATAGCTCATTTTACCTTTCTCTGTAGTGTTCTCTTCCTGCTTATAACTGGATACTCCAAGTCCATCAATTTCTTTCAACCCGAGAATCACCTCTTCAGCAATACCCTTACTGGTTTGCAATCCATCAGGTTTTACCTGATTACGGTAACCGTTAATATTTAACATTAGTGAAGCTGTTGCTGTTCCTCCAAAGAAGGGAAATCTCTCAACTATGAGTGTTTTGGCTCCATTTCTTACACTGGCAAGTGCAGCAGCAAATCCGGCAGGCCCTCCACCTACAACAATTACATCATATCTCCCATAAACAGGCAATGTCTTAGCAGGTTCCTGATAAACGTCTTTAGATTGGGATGATAAAGCATTAAAGCTTTGTCCTTCATACTTCCTGCCAAATAATGTGAATGCTCCAACAGTTAGTGTATTATTCAGAAAACTTCGTCGATTGATTTTTGTCTGTTTCATTGTTGTTAATTTAGGTTATGCTATGTAATGACAATTTTAAAAGCATAATAAAATGTTAATTCCGCAATCCGGATAATTTTAATTAATTGTTAAACATTGTTTTAAAACCACACCATAAAATTATATTTTTCCTTGTAAATTTTTACCTGACGATTTATATAATGCAATTATTAGTATCAAACTTAGTATTTATCTGATAACGTGAACGTTGTAAAATCCGTCACCATTTCCGTCAACAGGAAATTTAAAAATTCCTGTATATCATTGATTTATAGAGGTTTGCAATTAATGGTTGTAGTGCCTGGTGAATTAAATTCATATTACGAAAAATTCTAATTTTGATTGGACCGGATTACAGGAAACAGGCACAGGCACTTTTAAACTTTTTTAAAAACTAATACTTCTCAGATAACTATTGGAGCCTGCCAAATAAAAATAATCTATATTCGTTGATAAAGTAACGTTTAATCTTCCTGGATCTGAGAAGAATCCAGTTGAACCATTGTTCCTGATTACTGCAAAGAGGACAATTTAAGCTTGCCTGCCTGAAAAGCAGCTATACTATCAATTTCAATATTTCTAAGATATGAATTTCTTGGTGGAACAATTAGTAAATTCTTTCGTTCTTTGTAAGGAGTAATAATTGCGATCGAAGAGTTTTACTGAAATTCATGTTTATTACAATTATGAATTACCTTTCTTTACTGGATTGATTTAATACTTAATTGTATTGTATGATTTTTATTGCTGGAGGCACCTTAGCATTTTTTTTTGAATTTCTACTTCTGGGTAAGAAGCCAAAATCTTTGCCAGATAAGATACTGGCTTTCTGGATGTTTATTATTGGACTGCATCTGTTTTTATACTATTTCTTCACAAATGGGATTGATTTTAAATACCCGCATTTGTTAGGCATTGCTAATCCATTACCCCTTATTCATGGCCCTTTGTTATTTCTTTATACCGGTTCCTTAACCGGTTATTTCCCAAAATGGAAACTAAAGTATTTCCTGCACTTTTTACCTGTGATAATCTTTTATTGCTATTACTTTGACTTTTTTATTTCATCAGGACAAGAAAAAATTGAATTTGTAAAAAAATTAAATATAACGCCCGACATTCTCCAGTTATTTGTTTTTCCCGCGATCATATTATCAGGGTTCTCCTATATTTTTCTTACCTTTTTATTGCTAAGGAAACATCGACGGAACATACTAAACAACCTTTCAAACTCCAATGAAGAAAATAATTTACACTGGCTTCGGAATTTACTAATAGGCTTACTGGTAATTTGGCTGGCTGTGCTTTTTGATAATTTTGTGCTTGAATCTTCATTGACAGACGCACCAATTTATGTTTCCGTATCATTATTTGTGGCGTTCACAGGTTTTTTCGGGCTTCGCCAGGGGAATATATTTATGAATCTGCCAAAAGGTTCTTTGCCAGCAGAATTGACAATTGAAGAGCAACAACGTTATTCAAAGTCCGGATTGAAGGAAGAGCGTGCAGTCGAACTACAGCAACTTCTTGTAAAATTAATGGAAGAGGAAAAACTCTTTCTTAATGAAAACATCTCTTTGCCTCTACTGGCAGAGATGCTGAAAATACATCCTAATTATCTTTCACAGGTTATCAATGAAAGATTTCAAAAAAATTTCTACGACTTTATTAATTCCTACCGCATCGAAGAGTTTAAACGTCTGATTGCTTCCGGAAAAAGCAAAAATAAAACCATTTTTGC
The DNA here is from genome assembly GCA_964553395.1 of uncultured Rikenellaceae bacterium. Lineage (GTDB taxonomy): Bacteria > Bacteroidota > Bacteroidia > Bacteroidales > VadinHA17 > LD21. The sequence continues at coordinate 2,999 of CAZKMH010000243.1, forward strand.
TTTAGCATTGGATTGTGGTTTCAACTCAAAAGCCTCATTTAATAATTCTTTTAAGAAAATAACTGGCATAACCCCTTCCGAATTCGCAAAATCTTTATAAAAATCTATTTCTTAATATTCTTCATAAATAATTGATAACCTTGTTGTTGTCTGTACATGCTTGTAAGGTAATACAACGTTCTGGTCTTGTCTTATAAGAATAGTCGTTGTTCGTAAACAACCATTCTACATTTGCTGCAAACAATTAAATCTTTATTAATATGAAAAGTAAAACAAAAATTTTAATGCTGGCATTCACTGCCTTACTGTTCTTCTCTTGCGAGGAAGAGCGGTTTATTAATGAACCCGGAAATTTGGTTCCCAAAACCGTGGACCAGGACCCTAACCTTCCATCAATAATTGTAAATGGAGCTAAACTTCATTCAGAGGCATATGGCCATCCGGATAGTACAATTATTGTATGCATACATGGTGGTCCGGGTGGGGACTACCGTTATATGTTAAACTGCAAAGACCTTGCAAATTATGGTTACAGGGTTGTGTTTTACGACCAAATGGGTTCGGGACTTTCACAACGGTTTCCCAAAAGTTCATATACCTCATTGGGAATCGGAGCTCTAGACTTGATTTATGATGAATTAAGTGGTGTAATAGCCCATTATCGTACAAATCCCAATCAAAAAGTATTCCTGTTAGGACACTCCTGGGGTGCCATGCTAGCTACGGCTTACGCTGGCAAATACCCAAATGCAATTCAAGGCTTGACTATACAAGAGCCCGGGGGATTGAAATGGGATGATGTTATGGAATTTGTAACTATTTCCCAGTCATTCAGTATGGGAGGGGAATTATCGAATAATGTTACCTATTTGGATCAGTTCATTACTGGTAAAGAATATCAGCACCAAATTCTGGATTATAAACGGGCTATGATGGCCTCTAAAAATGATATCACAGGAGATAATGATGCAGAGGCCGGCAGTTATTGGAGACGGGGTGCTGCTATAAGCTACGGTCTTTATGAAGTAGGTACGAAATATAAACCTGACTTCTCTGAAGGTATCAGCAATTTTAATATTCCTGTTCTCTTTTTCTATAGTGAGCTTGATAAGGCATATCCCGATGACTGGGCAATGAAAATCTCGTCTGTTTTTAACGAGGCAGAACTTTACAAAGTGCCGGGTACAGGCCATAATGGTATTATCTATGATAAAAAAGCCTGGAGAGAAGTAACTCTACCCAAGATGGTCACCTATTTCAATTCACTTTAATTTATTTACATAAAAAATCAAATATCAATGAAAACTTTAATAAAAATAATAATTATATCAGGACTCATACTAAGTATCCGTACTGTAAATGCTCAAACTATTAACTGGGCAAGTTTAAATGAAGGAAGCAAACATATTGTTAATGCCAACTTTGGTCTTGAATATGGCGTTATATATGGATTAGGATATGGTTATCAAATAAATTCCAGGTTATTCCCCATTGTTGTTAAACTTGAATACTCCTTTCCATCAGGTAATAAGATTTTTGACGATTTCAAAACTAAAATCGGAGGGCAGATCCGATGGATTGAGTATCATGGTTTTCAATTCAGCACCAAAATACACGGTGTTTTCCGCAGGTATGAGAACGATTTTGCCCGGCTGGTTAATTTTGGGAGTGATATGTCCGGCATTGTCGGATACTATCGCCACAAATGGTTTGTTGCAGGTGAAGTTGGTTTTGATAAAGCGATTGTTACACAATTCAAACATTCAAAAGCTTATAAAGAGCAATATCCGGGTGTTGTCGATGGCTGGTACGAACCTGCAACAGGCGGAAACTTTTATTACGGGCTGCAGGCAGGATTTTCCTTCAGAAAGCAGGATATATATATTAAAGCAGGAAAAATTCTGACACAGGATTTCAAAACCAAGCCAATGGTCCCAATCTATGGTCAGCTGGGGTTTAACATTAAATTTTGAAAATGGCCCTTAAATATTTGTTACAAACAATCTTTTGGCTACACAAGGATTTATTGGTGTTGCATATTCAATCCGGAGGATCAACCTGGCAGCAGAATATAATATTTCCAATGTAAACACATTCTCATTTTTGATTGGGTTCAAGCCATTTAAGTATAAATAGCGGAAATGACAGTGGCTTTGGCCACTCTATGAAGGTAAATCATCGTAAAAATTTCCAGAAAACTTTACAATGAAACACATTAAAAAAATTAAGAGCAAAGTATTAGTTCTTCTAATATATGTCATAAGCATCATAATATTGATGTGCCTGTTATTTATTTCCTTTAAAGATCTCATTAAATGATCTTTCAGTGAAGGGTTTTTACTTTGGTAATTTAATTTACATATGTTAAGGGAGTTCAGAAGAATTAAAAGAAATCAATCATGCGGTACAGTCGGGACGAATGGAGATCGTATCCTAAAACCGGCTTTACCACTAATTGGACCATCATTTAATGTTTATGTAACCAGAAAGAAAATTAACGGGGAATATGGAACAATTAATATTCCATATACTGTTTATGAGCATGAATATGCCGATAAGAAATTATTCATGTGGATTGGATTAAATGTTGGAGTATCATTAAAACTTTAGAAAAAATGTTGACTTCCCTTTAATCCGGTTCAGTCAAAGTTAGTCCCAGACTCCTGATGTCTTTGTATAAAAGTGATAATTAGGACGTTACAAAACCTATCCGCAATTCTGTCAACCTCATAAAATCAAAATCCCGCAGATCATTGATCTTGCGGGATTATTAGTGTGAGAGTGAGTCTTGAGAAAAAAAGATCGAGAGTGTTTGTTCAAGCTCACTCGCTCTCGCTTTGTCCTCCGTAGCTTTAGCGAAGGAGGGCTCTCACTC
>CAZKMH010000244.1:0-5862 GCA_964553395.1 uncultured Rikenellaceae bacterium
GCGGCTTGCGACTTGCGACTTGCAACTTCCGGCTTCCGACTTCCGACTTCCGACTTCCGGCTTCCGGCTTCCGGGGCCGCACACCGCACGCCGCACGCCGCCTACCGCTTATTATTCCTCCGACCATGATTCGGTTGCTTTAACAGCTCTTTTCCATCCACTGATCAGTGTATGGGTCAGCTCAGGCCCGATAGCCGGAGAAAAAGTCTTATCGACCTGCCATTGCTGGCGTATCTCATTAAGACCCGACCAGAAATTCACAGCCAGACCTGCCAGGTATGCAGCACCCAGGGCCGTCGTTTCAGTTATTTTCGGCCTTACCACCTTTGCCTGCAGCAGGTCGGCCTGGAACTGCATCAGACTGTTATTCACTGTTGCTCCTCCGTCAACCCTGAGTTCACGGATGTCGATCCCCGAATCCTTCTTCATCGCAAGAAGTACCTCCAGTGTCTGGTAAGCAATACTGTCGAGAGCTGCACGGGCAATATGTGCCGCTGTTGACCCTCTTGTTATACCCGTGATAGTGCCCCGTGCATGCTGGTTCCAATAAGGTGCACCCAGCCCTGCAAAAGCCGGAACAAAGTAGACTCCTTCACTGTCTTTGACCTTTGCAGCAAGTTTTTCGACATCTGCCGATTTCTTTATAATCCCCAGACTATCCCGCAGCCACTGGACAACGGCCCCCCCGATAAAAATACTCCCCTCAAGAGCATAATCCGTTTTTTCGCCGATTCTCCATGCAACAGTTGTTATAAGTCTGCTTTTTGATTCGATGGGTTTGGTGCCGATATTCATCATCATAAAACAACCTGTGCCATAAGTGTTTTTTACCATTCCGGGATCAATACACATCTGCCCGAATAATGCTGCCTGCTGGTCACCTGCAATACCAGCCACCGGGATTGATGTTGAAAACGGACCGGCTGTTTTACCGTAAATTTCACTTGACGATCTGACTTCAGGAAGTATCGCTGCCGGAATATTAAATATATTCAGCAGATCATTATCCCATGAGAGCGTGTGAATGTTAAAGAGCATCGTCCTTGATGCATTCGAAACATCAGTTATATGTAGTTTGCCCTTTGTAAGATTCCATACAAGCCACGAATCAACTGTGCCAAAGGCAAGTTCCCCTTTCTCCGCCATCTCACGGGCACCTTTAACATTATCAAGTATCCACCTTACCTTGGTTGCTGAAAAATAAGCATCTATTATCAGACCTGTCTTTTCAAGAATTGTCTGTGCATGCCCGTCCTTGTTAAGCTGGTCACAATACCCGGCTGTCCGTCTGTCCTGCCATACAATCGCATTATGAACCGGTTTGCCACTCTTCCGGTTCCAGACTACAGTAGTTTCGCGCTGGTTGGTAATGCCGATTGCCGATATATCTTTGCTGTCAATCCCTGCTTTTATAATTGCCTCCGTTGCAACTCCCGCCTGTGTCGACCAGATCTCTTCCGGATTATGTTCAACCCAGCCAGGTTTCGGGAAGATCTGTGTGAACTCTTTCTGAGCGGTGGCCACCGGCAATCCGTTCCGGTCAAATACAATTGCCCTCGAGCTTGTGGTTCCCTGGTCAAGCGAAAGAATGAACTTTTTCATATCCTGATTCATTAATTGCTAAGCTAACTATATGTAGTTTAATATCAGACGATTATACTCTTCGATTTGGTTTTCTCTCCAGTTTTTATCAGTTTTCAGTTCTTCCGCCATAATACCTGCAATATCAGGGGCAATTGCAGCGCTTGCCCTTACATCGAGGAATAAAGCACGTGTCCTTCTGGCCAGCATATCGCCGATTGTCCTTGGCATTTCATTCCTGCAGATCCATATTATTTCAGCTTTTGTATAGGGGAGCCTCGGATCAATTAACCTGGCAAGCTCCGGCTTTTCGTCAATCATTCTTTCTATTTCAGCCGCTCCGTTACCGTAAATCCTTAACCGTTCTGACCTCAGCTTAGTTACGTTTGAATAAAAACTGAAGGTTTTTGTAACGCATTTCCGTTTTTCGAGCAGACCAGCTTTAATTCCTCTGTCTATAGTTTCTTCAGCCATCCGGCGATAGGAAGTCCATTTCCCTCCGATTATTGAAAGCAGACCTGATTGCGAGAGTGTTATCTTATGCCGGCGCGATACTTCTCTTGTTGCGGTGGGATTATCGGGATCTGCAGCCAGTGGTCTCAGTCCGGCAAATATGCTCAGGGCATCCTTCCGTGAAGGCGGTTTTGTAAGGTATTTTCCTGCAGTACGGAGAATAAAATCTATTTCCTCATCCAGCGGTTTGGGTTCAGCCGTAATTGTATCCAGAGGAGTATCGGTGGTACCGACAACAACTTTATCATACCAGGGAATTGCAAAAAGAACCCTGCCGTCTTCAGTTTTCGGGATCATTATTGCTGAAGAGCTTTGAAGAAATGATTTATCGAGAACAATATGAACACCCTGGCTTGGCCTGATCGTGGGTCTTGCTTCAGGGTTGTCCATATGGTGTATTTCATCGGTATGAACACCTGAGGCGTTAATTACGCATTTTGCCGCTATGTCGTAATTGCTCCCTGTTTCAAGGTCAAAAGCTTTTACTCCGCATATTTTTCCTTCTTCATTTTTCAGAAGACCGGTGACCTTAAAATAATTGATAACTGTGCCACCGTTTTCAACACACCCTCCGGCAAGGGTAATGGCCATCCTTGAATCGTCAAACTGGCCGTCGTGATAAACTATACCCCCCCTTAGTCCATCAGCTTTCAATAGCGGCAGCCGGTCCAAGGTCCTCGACCGGTTTATAAAATAAGATTTCCCCAGACTCAGTCTTCCGGAAAGGAGATCATAAAACTTAAGTCCGGCTGTGTATAATATTACATCCCGTAAAGTATAAACAGGGATAACAAACTCCTGATTTTCTGTAAGGTGAGGTGCATTCCTGAGCATTATACCTCTCTCTTGCAATGCTTCTTTCACAAGCAGGATATCACCCTGTGCAAGATAACGTACACCACCATGTACCAGTTTGGTGCTCCGTGACGAGGTCTCGCCTGAGAAATCCGCTTGTTCCAGCAACAGGGTTTTATACCCTCGTGTAACAGAATCAAGTGCGACACCTAAACCGGTAGCTCCTCCTCCAATCACTATTACATCCCATATTTTATCTTTATTGAGCTGAAGATCAGCAACCAGCCTGTCACGGTTCATTCCCATTGTTTAAGATTCAGTATTTAATATTACCACAAAAAAATGACAATTCAACAGGATTTATTGATTTTGCATGGAACAAATTCAAGAAAATATTATTGTCCCTGTGAGATTTTAAGACAAGCAGGGGCCTTCATGTTTACATTGGTAACAGGACCTGAAGGAATTCCGGTATTTTTATCGATTTTAAACACTGAGATATTATCGGATCGCTGATTGCCGACCATCAGAAATTCACCTGCAGGATCGATCACGAAGTTCCTTGGCCAGTCGCCACCGCATGGGACAGAACCGGCAAGGCTTATTAATCCATCCTCGCCGATTCTATAAATTACTATGCTGTTCTCTCCTCTGTTGGATCCATAAAGGAATTTCCCATCTTTTCCCAAATGTATATCTGCACAGTAGTTTTTGCCTTCAAATCCAGGCCTGGTGGTAATTGAGGTTTGCAGCAGCTTCAGATTCCCGGTTTCATCAACATCAAAAACCATGGCTGTTGAACCCAGCTCATTTATCAGGTACATTTTAGAACCATCGGCATTAAATGTAAAATGACGGGGACCGGAGCCATCAGGAAGATTTACAATACCATTCTCCACCTGGATCAGATTACCGGTATTACGGTCAAAATCATAAACCACTATCCTGTCAAGTCCCAGATCGGTTACATAAACACGTTTACCGGCCGGATTATGCGATATCATGTGGGGATGCGAAACATCCGGCGGCTTTATTTCGTATTGTATAGAATGTGCTATACTCTCCGGGATCCCATTTTTATCAAGCTTTACCACAGCAATTGAACCACTCCCGTAATTTGCCACGAACAAAAAGTCATTTTCAGGGGATATTGAAATATAACAGGGCCCTCCGTAGGGAACAAGTATTTCGTTTACCTTTTCAAATTTCCCGGTCCTGACATCATATTTCAGGGAAGTTATTCCGCCTCCCCGGTTCCCGTTGAACTCCCTTACTTCATTTAAAGCATAAATTATTTTGTCCTTATCCGAAAAACAGAAAAATGCAGGATTCGGCCCTGCATCTGCTTCTGAAACCAGTTTCAGATTTCCGTCGGCGTGGTTGAAATCATAAAGATATAATCCCTTTTCACCTTCCCGGGTGTAGCCTCCCGCGAAAAGCTTTAAATCCTTTGTACAACCGGTGCCGGAAATTGCCATAATGACAAATAATAAAGAAAAAACAGAACGACAGCGATTCATTGGTTAAGGTGTTAGCAGTTTGATTTTTTACACTCCGAAGCTGTCACATTCCCGGTATGCCTGTATAACACGTGCTTCACCCTCTTTTGTACCCCTGTTGCTGATGCCGTGCTCCATACAGATCACACCTTCATAATTCCGGCTGTGGATATATTTGAATACATTCCTGAAATTTATCTCACCAGTGGTCGGTTCATTGCGACCAGGATTATCTCCGCAATGGAAGGCTGCGATCTCACTCCATGCAGCTTCTATATTCGGGATCAGGTTCCCTTCGGTTATCTGCTGGTGATAGATATCATTTACTATTTTACAGGAAGGTCTGTTTACCGCGCGGCATATTGAATAAGCCTGGGGAATCCCGGTCAGGAACAATCCCGGATGATTTCTCAGCGTGTTAAGAGGTTCGAGTACAATTGTAAGTCCTGCCGGCTCTGCAACATCGCAGCAATACCTCAGATTATCAATTACATTGGCTGTCTGATAGTCCCTGTGCAGCTTCTCATCATACCTGCCCGGAACCATGAGTGCCCATTTTGTACCTGTCCGTTTTGCACATTCAACACCCTCCTTCATCTTGTTGACCAGCATTTCGCGAACTTCCGGTTTGTCAAGGACAAAAGAGGTAACTGTGAAATCAGCATATAATACGAATGGTCCGAGGATCATTCCAAGCCTGTTGATCTCATTTGCGATTTTCACCTGGTCCTCTACAGGTCGGCTCATAAGGCCATTATCGAACATTGCCCTGAATCCCTGGTCATAACAGAATTTTATATTATCGACCGGATCCTGACCTGCGTGCTGCCTGAACATTCCGAAACCAGGAGCATACTTAAGTTTGAAAGGAGCTTCAGCGTCTGCAATTTTCGGCTGACTTTGCCCTACTGTATTTCCAAAGATTGAAGGAGCCGCCATTACGGCAGCTCCTGATACAGCGGCTTTTTTTATGAAATCTCTTCTCGAGTTTATCATAATTATCTGCTTTAATTAATATTGACGATGCCTTTAATTGGTCACCTTCTGTGCTGCCTGCTGCTTGGCTCTGGCGGCAGCTCTCTCTTCAATTCTCTTTTGTTCTGCCACAGGATCATATGCTTCGCCTGGTATGGGTACTTCTTTTGGAATATCAACCGGACCAAAAGCAAATACCTTTGGACCCAGCTTCAGATCGGAATTCATCATTTCATCCCAGGATGTTTCTTTTCCTGTGTAGGATGAAACACGACCCATTATTGCTACCATTGTTGAAATAGCGGTGTTCTCCAGCTCGTTGAATCCCTGGTTGGTCCTGATTGAATTAACAAAGTCCACATGTTCCTGATCCATCGCAGGCTTCATTGCACCTTTATCTTCTTTACCTTCGGCATCAGCCGGGTATTTATATTTCCAGATTTCATTTCCGGCGAGGTCCTGTATCTGATCAATGCAGTTTGTAGATCCGGTTGCTCCC
>CAZKMH010000245.1:0-5851 GCA_964553395.1 uncultured Rikenellaceae bacterium
GCCGAGCTCGGCGAAGCCAAATCGGCGCCAGCGGCGTAAGAATGCTTCCGACTCCTGGCTTCCCTCAAGGCCTTATTATCGTTCCGTCTCCTTTTCTGAGTGTCCAGTTCGATCTTGTACCGATCGGGTATTTTGCTGCTTCTTTCTCATTAATATCCACTCCGAGACCGGGAGCTTCATTAATGTACATATAACCGTTCTTGTAAGTCTGGCAACCGGGGAATACCGTCTGCGCCTTTTCGCTCCAGAAGTGTGATTCCTGGATGCCGAAATTCCAGACTGCAAGGTCAATATGTGCATTGGCTGCATGTCCAACAGGAGAAACATCCCCGGGCCCATGCCAGGCTGTTCTAACATTAAACCACTCGCCAAGGCGTGCAATTTTCATTGCCGGGGTGATGCCACCTATCTGAGATAAATGAACTCTTATATAATCGAACAACTGGTCGACCATATAATCCCTGAACTCATTAATATTGTTGAACAACTCTCCCATCGCAATCGGGACAGTAGTCTGGTTTCTCAGATGGTTGAACCACTGCATATTTTCAGGAGAAAACGGATCCTCTATAAAGAACGGGCGATACTGCTCCAGCTCTTTGATCAGATTGATCGCATCAATGGGTTCCACCCTCTCATGGATATCATGTAAGAGCTCTATATCCTCCCCAAATTTTTTACGGATATATTCAAACATTTGCGGAACTCTTTTAAGATATGTACGCTGATCCATATATTGATCTGCATCTCTGCCAAATCCTGCCTGTTTGAAATCAGGTTGTTTTTCCATTGTGCCGACTCCTCCATAGCCGCCCTGCTGGATACGTATGTGCCGGAATCCCTGATCTATGTATTGCTGAACACGTTCAGCCAGTACCTCAAATGTCGGGCCGCTGGCATGAGCGTAGCAATCCACCGCGATTCTGCATTTGCCACCAAGAAGCTGATATACAGGCATATTGGCTCTTTTACCCTTTATATCCCATAAAGCTTCATCCAGTCCGCTCAGAGCATTATTGAGTACCGGTCCGTTTCGCCAGTAGGAGCTCACATAGGCAGATTGCCACATATCCTCGATATTGTCGACATCCTTGCCGGCGCAGAAATCGTTCAGATAGCTGTCAATTGCCGGCAGAACTGCCACTGCACGCTGTGTAAAAGTGGCACAGCCCAATCCGTACAGCCCCGGCTCCGTTGTGTCGACTTTTACAATTATCAGGTTTGATCCTTCAGGGGCGGTAGCAATCGATTTAACACTTTTTATTTTGACAGGAGGCAATCCTGCTGCCCAGGAAGGTGTCTGATGAGTTTCGGCTCTGGATTCCCTCGTTCCGAATAATCCCAGTAATCCTGCAGCCGAACCTGCTGTTAATAATTTAACAGCATCACGCCGGTTAAATTCAGTTTGAGTTTTGTCTTTTTTCATATCGGATTAAATTATGTTTTAGGTTTTATCCAGATACCCTGCCTTTCAAAGTTATCCGGAAGTTTGTAAGGTTTGATGTGATCCCTCAGTGTTTCCCCTACTATTGTTATCTTATTTAAATCACTGATACCCAGACCCATCTGTGAACAATGATTCAGGTATCCAATCTTTGTAAAGTCAATGCCCATAAGTTCGATTGCAACCCTGTCGGCAGCCAGCCAGTCCTGACTCACAACACATACCCTGTGGTCGATTGCAGTTCCGAGTGTTGGACCATTACCCTCCATTCCTTCATAGCCGTCAATCACTGCAAGATCCGGGTGCAGGCGCTGAGCAAGATTTGCCATATTGTAGTTTACGGCATGAAAACCGTTGCCGTGAATAGCCCGCTTATAGCTTACTGCGCCTGGTTTAGACTCTTTCGCCTCCGATGGTGCAAATCTTAAATCTTCATTATAGAGAGTGAAACCTTTGTCTTTGATTGGGGATCCGAACACAATATTCTTGAGTGACAAGCTGGCTCCCACTGTATTATGTGTCTTCATCCTGGCTACCGATACAATATATGAATCTGGATCGAGGATAATACCAGATACCCTTATTGGCTGGGGCCTGAAAACTCTTTCATTCACCACATACATCATTTCAAATGGTTCATCATCAAGATCGACCAGCTTCACGGGAAATTTCGATAACAACCTGAAATAACCATAATTATCGAAACCTTCGAGTGTGGGACTGCTGGCTGATGATTCGGCAATTATGACATTATTAATTTTGTTTATTGATTTCAGAAATTCAAGGATTCCCTCAAGGGTTTCAACATGGGTGCAGGCGAGCGGAACATGAATAAGCACGTTGTTTACCTTAAGAACAATCCGGCGATTTCCAATGGTTTGTTTTATCTGTTTTGCAAAAGGCTGAAGAGCCCTGAACACCATGTCAGCCCTGTCATTTCCTGAAGTGATTGATACAGAAGTGCCTGTATCTATATTTCCCGGTACTGATGAAATTGTTTTAAGCGGATTATAAAATGCAAATCCAACCCCTCCCATCAGTGAAGTTTTAAGAAAATTCCTGCGATTATAGTTCACCATATTTGCGAGTCTGGATTTAAAAAATTGTAATAAAGTTAACACATAATTAATGACAGAAAGGTAACAATGTTTCCTAAATTTGCGGAGCATATGGTGTATATATGATCAGAAAAGAGGAAACTATTTGTGCTCCTGCAACTTCGGGAGGCGGTGCCATTGCTTTAATCAGGATGAGCGGATCGCGCAGCATTGAGATCTGTGACGGACTTTTAATACCAGCCGATAACCGAACAAAGTTTACAGAACAGAAGGGATACTCAATAGTTTTCGGGGAAATAAGATCAGGAGAGGAAGTTATAGATGATGTCCTGGTAAGCATTTTCAGAGCCCCTCATTCTTACACAGGTGAGGATTCGATTGAGATATCTTGTCATGCATCCCCTTATATTCAGCAAAAAATACTCGAGCTGTTAATCAGGAATGGAGCAGTTCCGGCGCAACCGGGAGAATTCACGCAAAGGGCATTCCTGAACGGAAAGATGGACCTGTCACAGGCTGAGGCAGTAGCAGACCTGGTTGCTTCAGAGTCGGAACTTGCGCATAAAATTGCGATAAACCAGATGCGAGGTGCATTTTCGGATGAGATTAACATCCTGAGGGCTGATCTTCTCCATTTCGCTTCCCTTATTGAACTGGAACTTGATTTCGGTGAGGAAGATGTTGAGTTTGCCGACAGGAATAAACTAATGGAAATCGTCGATAAGGTTCTTTCAATTTCGGAAGAACTTGTCTCTTCTTTCAGTTTAGGTAATGCTGTTAAGAGTGGTGTTCCTGTGGTTATTGCGGGAAGTCCCAATACAGGAAAATCCACTCTTCTTAACCGTTTGCTCAGGGAAGAACGGTCGATTGTCTCGGAGATCCCTGGTACTACCCGGGATGCAATAGAAGATAAAGTTGTTATTGATGGAATTCAATTCAGGTTTATCGATACTGCCGGATTAAGAGATACAAGTGATGTAATTGAAAACCTTGGGATTAAGAAAACTCAGGAGAAAATTGGGATAGCTTCAATCATCCTGCTTGTTGCCGATATAAACGAAGGAAGTGAGAAACTATCACAGTTATTGATAAAAATACATCACCAAACTGATACTGAAGGTAAAAAGTTTATTATACTTGTAAATAAGATAGATAAAGCTTTATTAAATTCCAAAGGAGAATACGAAAAAGACATTGTTTTAAACCCGGGAGAGGTCCTTTTATTCATTTCAGCAAAGACAGGTGAAGGAATTGAGGAATTGAAAGAGCAGTTAAGCAAAAGTGTAGATAGTAGCAGGCTTAATTCAGAAAATGTAATTATATCAAATATAAGACATTATAAAGCATTACTTCAAGTAACAGATAGTCTGAGGAGAGTGAAGTCCGGGTTAGAGAATAAACTGCAGGAAGACCTAATTGCGATAGATATCAGGCAGGCCATCCATTACCTTGGAGAGATTACCGGAGAAATTACAAATGATGAGATCCTTGGGAATATTTTCAGGAATTTCTGTATAGGAAAGTAACTCTGTTGCACTTTGCAACAAATAGCCCATGTTTTCGTTAAACAAAATAGTTTTACCGTCAACAAAAGGAAGCCGGCACGGGGCGTTAGGAATAAACTTAGTGTTAGTCAATAATTCGTCAGTGCTCAGAGTGCCGGCTATTGTCCTCTTAAATTCCAACCTCACGTGCATATGTAGAGTCGGCTGTAATCTCGTCGTCACACGGTCATTAAAAAGAAACCATACCAGGGCATAGCCCCAAACGACCCCTGCCCAACCCCAACCTGGCGGCGTCATAAAGAACAGGACACGTAAGGTCTCGGCAATACGATAGATCGCATAACTGTTCATACGCTGGAAGATGCGACGACTCTCCTTTATTGCGTCAATTATTACCGACAAGCCAGGTGTCATCAGTACAATGGCAGCAGCACGAGCTGCGTCTGTTGCATCCGAAACAGCAATACCGCAATCGGCTTTTTTTAACGCAGGAGCATCATTCACTCCATCTCCTGTCATGCCAACAATGTGGCCAAGCCTCTGCAAAACATCCACAATGTGAAACTTATGTTCAGGGAACACCTGGGCGAAACCATCGGCCTTCTCAATAGATTCTGTCACTGAGTTTGTCTCCTTCTGCTTTGAGTCGCCCAGCCTGATGGCATCCAGGATGTTCGTGCCCATATTTAACTTTTTAGCAGTTTCCTGTGCTATTGCCAGGGCATCGCCAGTTACCATTTTAATCTTTACGCCCATTGCAAGAGCTGTTGCGATCGTGTTCCTGGCATCCTCCCGGGGAGGATTAAAAGGTTCTCCAGGCTTTCATCATGGGGCTGCCTGGAAAGCACTTGTTTCCCTCAAAAATTTTGCAGCATTCACAGCGTTCCATATCATGACTTTTCCAGTTCTGCAGTATATTTACCTTGTCGGGCATCCCGGTTACAAATTGCCCGATGATATAGTGCTTGTTGGGCTGCTGAAATATTAGCTTCTTCTCCTTGCCAGATCTCCAGAGCCGGTTGCTGTATCGCACGTGCAAACGAAAATGCTAATGCCCAGGGCAATCGCGACTTAAATCTGACATTCATTGCATTCAAACGAGCCGAGGCCAGTTCACCGGATTGTCCCCCCGACAAAAAGGCAATCCCCGGAACTGCAGCAGGGACTGCCCGCAAAAGACACTCTACCGTAATGTCGGCTACATCATCCACTGATTCCTGTTTAAGACAGGTCAATCCCGGAAGCACCATATTGGGTTTCAGAATCATGCCTTCCAGTGTTACACGTTGCATATAAAGCTGTTTGAAAACCGTTCTAAGCACTTCCTCAGTTACTTCAAAGCACTTTTCCAGGGAATGATCGCCATCCATGAGTACCTCAGGCTCAACGACAGGGACCAATCCTGCCTCCTGGCACAAGGCAGCATACCGGGCCAGCGCATGTGCATTAGCCTCTATACAACCGCGGCTGGGATTGACATCGCCAATTGCAATAACAGCTCGCCACTTGGCAAAACGGGCGCCCATATGAAAATATTCCTTCAGGCGGTCACGCAATCCGTCCAGCCCCTCGGTTATTTTCTCTCCCGGGTGACATGCCATATCCTTTGCGCCAGTATCAACTTTGATTCCCGGAATGATTCCTGTATCGGTGATGGCTTTAACAAATGAAGTCCCATCTTTCTTCTGCTGACGGATTGTCTCATCATAGAGGATAAGACCATTAATACATTCACCCAGACCGGGTGTGGTTATGATCATTTCCCGATAGGAACGCCGGAACTCCTCGGTTTGAGGAATCCCTGCCGCTGCAAATCTTTTATTGCAGGTTGGATTACTTTCATC
>CAZKMH010000246.1:0-5825 GCA_964553395.1 uncultured Rikenellaceae bacterium
TACATCCTTCCGGGCCTTTATTGCCTCAATTGTCATGATAGCATGCCAGTGGTCTGGAGTAGCTATGCACACTGCGTCAATACTCTTGTCATCAAGTAATTTACGGTAATCAGTGTACCTTGCGACCTCATTCGGGAATGTTTCTCCCATTTTCGGGACAAGGTTGGCAAGCGTCTGAATGTAGCGGGGCAATACCTTTGAGTAATCACGATGGATGTATGGCTCATATACATCGCACAACGCTGCTACTTCACAGTCAGGTTCATTCATAAATAATTTCAGTACCTGAGAGCCCCGGTTACCGACACCAATGAAACCTACCCGGATCTTGTCATTGGCTCCGATAGCCCTGGCACAACTTGCTGCAGTCAGGTTTGCGGCCCCGATTGTTAATCCTGCCGTTGCTACTCCGGTTTTAGCAATGAATTCACGGCGTGTCGTGAGTTTTTTTCTTTTTTCCATAGTGATTTTTTTATGATTTGCATATATTTCTCTTATGAGCTCAGGAGTTTCGTTTTTCTACTATCAGCGTACATAGTTTTTGAGATGGTATTGAAACTTCAATTTCACGGTATTCCTTATTTATTTCAAAGATACGTTTTTTACTTCCGGTTAGCTTCCAAAGATAATTTCCGTTCTGAAGATTTAAGAATCTCACTTTCATACTTCTGGGTTTGTTTCCAAAATGAAACAGCTGAGCCTGGAATTTCTTTGTTGAATTCACCTGGGTGAGAATTGCTATATCAGCAGGGGAAGTTATCCATTTCACGCCAAAAACCGGTAAGATCTGATGATTACCAACGCTTCCGGTCAAACATGAAAACAGAAATCCGGAATTAAATCCGGGAATCGAATTTTCACTGATTAAATTAAAATATCTTACTGAGGCAAACAACCGGTCAGTCCAGCGAACTTCTGTGGTATAGAATTCCTGAGGCAAAGAAAAAGCTTTCCTTTGTTCATCTATTTCTGTGGTCAGTTGCTGCAGGTCCCGGTTAAAAATAAACCGTTCATAACCTCTTGCATCCTTTTGGATTATGGTGTCAAATGAGTTATCTCCGGTTATTAACCGGTATTTAATTAAGATCGTCGGGATACTGTTTTTCAAAACTGAAATGCTCCAATCCAGGCTTCCGGGCTGATAGTCAGCTGAGTTTCCATCACCGATTCCCTTTATTCTCTTTTCCGAAATAAACCGGATGGGTTTCAGGAAATATTCATCCCTGGTAATATGATATGCCTGTAAAAAGCATTCATACATCATGGGCTGCTGGGTTGGAAAATAGTATAGCGTCGGTTCAGTATGATTTTCAGGTTCCCACCAGTTTTTTCCATTGCCCGCTGGCTTACCATCCGGCCAATGGATGGCTGCCGGCACTATTCCTTCAGGCTTTCCGTATTCCGCAGTAAAAGTTGCCTCAACCCATGTTTTCAGCCACCGGGTCATAAATCTTTCCACCCGTTTATTCCCTGTACGCAGCCAGAGCAGCATCAGAGGCTGGACAAGCCGTGTATGATATGGAGTGTCGCATGCCCGGTTCTCGTCCGGATGTACTTTTTCAACATTAAACCAGGTTGATTTAAACTGAAGCTGTCCGCGTTCATTCGTCCCTGTCCACAGATTTTCAATGTAATCCAGAACTTTCAATGCACGTTGCTCCCAAATCGTATTCTCAGGCTGCATATTCAGCATACAGGTAAGCGGATCTGAATATTCCTCAGAAGTGTGTTCCACATCGGTCATAATTGTTGTGTAGCCCTTTTGCATCCGTGATAATCCATACAATCCATTAAACAGTTTTTCCTGGCTGGTTATGGCTTTCTCATCCTCAAATGCAAAAAGGACAGGGATCCAGTTACGCCACATTTCCACATCGTCACCCCATCCTCCACCAAACTGACCGTCGGAGATCTGGCGGTTATCAACCCACCAGTGAATCATCCAGGTTAGTTTTTCCAGTAACATTCTCTGATAATTAGCCCAGGCAGGGGCTCCGGAATTATACGAAACAAGTTCTTCCCAGGGTTTAAATGTACCTAAGTAATTTTTAATCAGTTCATTAGCTGGAAATGCACTGGCCGCAATTTTCATCAATCGTTTCGATTCTTCCAGATACTTATCACGAACTTCAGGCACATTAATTATGTTGCCGCTTTGAATTAAATGGGCCACCAGCATCCGGCTTCTGAAGAAAGCGATCAATGGGAAAAGTTTATGTTCTTCCGGAATCCGGGGAAGAACAGACCGTTCGAGGGAACATTTAATTAAAAATCCACAAAGATAGCCTTCCGATTCGTTACCTTCGGTACCGGATTTTGCGTATTTTTCAAAACCATTTGCCCAGCGATCGGCAACATTCAGAATCTGTTTGATGATTTCCTTTTCGTCAGCATGGATATCACTTTGCAAAGCCTGTTCGAGGAGTTTTACCCTCTCTTTTTCATCATTTGTATTGCCAATACGGCTGATATAATCCTGCAATCCTGCAGTGGCAATTCCCGATTTCAGGCAGAACTTCATGGGGTACGAAAAATAAAGTCCAGCTGCCAGGCTATATTTAAGAAACTCTTTCCTTTTGAAATTTTTCATATTATTTATTTAATAAATCCTGAAATAGAATTGTCTGGCCGAAGTGGATGAACATATTAGTATTTGGAAGATCGGAAAGGAACATCATATGTTGTCGTAGGAACCTGATAATAGCCCTGGGATCCATGAGCAACATTATTCCTGTATATAGGATCCTGCATAAAGCATGTATGACGGGTATTGGCAAGGATCGGAGTGGAATAAATCCGTAGTTCACCTTCTGCAGATGTAATGATTTCCTCACGCCAGTCACCGAAAATATCTGCTATTGCAATAACTCTCCCCTGAGGTTGTGTACTGAAAACCGTTGGACCCCTTTACGACAAAATCATACGCTCCATCACCATCCAGATCACCGATAGCAAGTCTTTCAAAGTTCCGGATCCCGTCAAGCTTAACAGTCAGGTACGAATTTGGCTGAGTAGCCGGATTAAAAGAATAAGGTTGAGAAGCCGCTCCTTCTTTATCTTCAATTACAGGCTTGACAGTATAGGTGTATTTTTGTCCTGAGGGCAGATCACCATCAATAAAGTTGGTGGAATTGCCAATTGGAGCATCATTGAGCTTTGTTTCTGCCAGGTCATCAACCTGACGATAAACATTGAATGCAACATTTTCAGGATCACTTGCCAGCAGGCGCCAGCCTATAAAAACTTTCTGCTTTTCTGCATCAAATGATCCTTCTCCCCAGAATACTCTTTGTCCTGTTTCTAATAGAAAGGCAACCACACCCCGTCTCAGTTGTTCATGTTTCAGCATTTCGTGATTCAACTGTTTTGTTTTCACGACAGTGGCATTCTTTACATTTTTATCCGGAGTGCAGGAATTAATACTCAAGGCACCAGTAAGCAGGGTCCCTGAAATGAGATATATGATCGATGATCTGATGTTAACTGATGTTTTCATGGTTGAGATACTCTATTGTTATTATTTATTAAGTATTTAATTTTAAGCTATTAACATTTTCCCCCGTACCCGAATGTATATTTATTCCTGTTTCTTCCATACCTCATTATCAATGAAATACACCTCTCCATCTCTGATACATTTAACCGGTTTATTTTCTTTGTACCACCAGTGTCTGTATTCCCTGCTCTCACTATTCCGGGATTGATTATAATATATTGATTCCACGATATCTCCCTCCGGGTTGAAATATTCTGTGGTGGCTAACCATCCGGATCTGTGGTAGTAATCTCTTTTATACAGAAGACCATTGTTATAGTAGAGTTTGCGGGTCGGTTCTTCGTTACCAGCACTTAAATCGTAACGTTTGGAAATCTGTCCCCAATTAAACCATTCCCTGGAAATAATCCCTTCATAAACATGATGAATTTCTTTCATAGATTCCTGCCTGTTTCTGGCTTCGGTCTCCGAAACCTCCTGTCCATCGATAAACCAATGTTCCGAAGTCCAGGAAAAATCTGAAGGTTTGTATTTCAGTATCTCAAGTTTTGTTTTTTCATTTATTTTTACCGGGGAGCTCTTTTTACTTTCCAATCCTGACCATTCCTGAGCTGTTGCGGAATACTCTCCAGCCTCCAGGATGATTGTTTCCCCAGCAGTTATTGATTTGTATATTTTGCCGCTGTTTTTATAAATATTATAACACCGGATTTCCAGATGATTTTCTCCCTGAATTAATTCCATAACATTATTTATCTTTCGTATCAATGGTCTGTCCGGCAAGCGGACAACTGCAATATAGATATCTGTCTGTTTCTGTCTTAGGAGCGGAGTAATTTCGATATCTCCATACTTTCCGATTATTTTTGCAGGGACCGGAAGTTTTTTCCATTCCTCTTCAGGTATAACTCTGCTGTCAAAAGAAGTAATGGTCTGTCCTTTATTCAAATCCACCGGTCTTGCTTCGAATCTTGCCCTTACTTCAGGTGTCAGATGTTCCAGGATCAGAGGATGGGTATCATAAAGGTTCCTTGTTATGTCATTAAAGCTGGTGCTGGTTTTACTCTTATAACCGATCACTTCATTCTGGATGGACAACCGTCCGCTCTCCGGAAATCCCTGTGTTGATTCTACCGGGATTTTTTTACCGGTCACTCCGGGAACAACATCTGTAATTTTTGTAACAGGAGCATCTTTTAAGTCATAATTTGTAACGAAAGAGATTTTAGTTCCGTCCGGACTTCCTTTTGCGTCATTATCTGACAACCCTGATCCCTGGCAATAACTGAACGTGCCTGAATCGTGAATATGAGAAAATGCGTCCAGATATGAAAATCCGTCTCCCGCCCTAATATCCAGTAACCATAAAGCCCCACTGCTGCTGCCGGAAATCCATCTTCCGCTTCTTCCACAGGGGCTGGGATCACTTGTGCGGACCATCCCGCCGAGGATATGCAGATTACCGGGCAAAGGATCATCCCATTTCCAGCCCCGGAATGGTCCATTACCGCATACAAAATAAGAACCATCCCCCGTCCAGGAAAAATGCGCTCCTTCCATTTCAGGAAAAGGCAGGGTCCGGTTTCCCCCCTCAAGATCGGAGGTGAAGAAATGACGGGATACAAACGGAATATTATATTTCCCCAGGTACCCTGCCGGTTTCCATTCAGAAGTAGCATAATAATATTGTTTAAACCGGTTATCTCTCGATACTATTACCGGATGAGCCGGATTAAGATAAAGCAGATTACCTCCCCTTTCCCATGAACCCTGCAGGACCTCCGCTCTTGAATCTCCTTTGATTTCCATTCTCACGGCATCCATTTTCCCATCCTGATTTGTCCGGGTACCATATATCCAGTTATCTTCATAATCTGTTGAAAATACCTGGATATCTTCTGCTATTTTCGTAACTTTACCTTTATCCACATCCAGCCACATCACCTCACTGTTTGATGATCTGTTGAAAAATAACCAATTGTGATTGAATGCCCATCTCGGATTGGTAGCATATTTCCCAAAATCGATATTTACTTTCTGATCACTGAACAAATCATATAATACTATTTTCCTTCCACCCGGGGTTCCGGTGGGATGATAAAGATCTCCATGTTTCATTTCAGCTTTCGAAGGCAGGTTCAGCTCGTTTGGATCCGCTCCGAAATGGATATAGACGATATATCTTCCATCCGGGCTGAAACATTCGGTACTGTGATAGGATGCCCAATCCCGGCAGGCAGGTTCATTCGTTAACCGCCATACTTCATCCACCTCACTATCCGCCTGCTTAGGCTGAAATTTCTCAATCTGAGCAGTTATTTCATTAGTT
>CAZKMH010000247.1:0-5818 GCA_964553395.1 uncultured Rikenellaceae bacterium
GTGATTTCAACAGTGGCAGTGACCTGTTCATTCTGGTGGAATTCATTCTTATTCAGTGTAATCCCGGAATAGCTGAAACTGGTATAGCTTAATCCGAATCCGAACGGATAGAGGGGATCGTTCGGACTGTCAAGATAATTTGATCTGTATTTCTCATATGGATTATCAGGATTTATGGGCCTTCCGGTGTTTTTTGAGTTGTAAAATACCGGGATCTGCCCTTCATTCCGTGGAAATGTCATTGTCAGCTTCCCGGAAGGATTTACATCGCCAAAAAGTACATCTGCAACGCCATTCCCGGCCTGAGTTCCTCCAAACCATGCTTCAAGTATTGCCGGTGCGAGTGCATTTAGCTCCTCTATAGCCAGTGGTCTTCCGTTAAAGAGTACTACGGTTACCGGCTTTTCTGTTCTTATAATGGCCGAAGCAAGCTCCATCTGGACTCCCGGAAGACCTATTTTTGCCCGGGAGGCAGCTTCGCCACTCATGTCCCTGCTCTCCCCAAGGGCAAGAATGACAAAATCAGCCCTGAGTGCTATAGAAACGGCATTGTTAATACCATCTGTATTGCTGTCATTGATGTTGCAACCCTTCGCACTTAATACTTTGATCCTGCCGTTTACCTTATTATTTATACCCTCCAGTAAAGTGACACACTTGCTCCAGTCACCGGCTGCTGACCAGCTTCCCAGCATGTCAGCCTTTGAATCGGCAAGGGGACCGATCACAGCAAGGGTCCGTACAGTTCCGGGAACGGGCAATGTATTTTTCTCATTCTTCAAAAGCACGCATGACCGGGCAGCAAATTCCCTGGCAAAACCCAGATGTTCCGGTGTCATGATCTCCTGTTTTTCGCGTTCCTTATCGCAATTCTTGTAAGGATCATCGAAGAGCCCCATTCTGAATTTAGTTACAAGTATCCTTCTGACCGCATCGTCAATCTTCTTTTCTGACACCCTGCCTGCAGCGACAAGCGGGGGCAATTCGTCAAGGAAGGCGCTTCCCTGCATATCCATATCTACACCTGCATTTATTGAAAGTTCCGCAGCTTCGGCAAGGTTTGCCGCCACTCCATGAGGGATCAGCTCATTAATGGAAGTATAATCGGTGACAATAAATCCATTGAAGTTCCATTCATCCCTCAAAACGTCAGTAAGCAGCCATCTGTTCGAGGTGGAAGGTATCCCGGCAATTTCATTGAAAGAGGTCATTACAGATCCTGCACCTGCATCAATACAGGCATTATAGACTGGCAGGTACCACTCATACAATGAACGTTCCGATATATCAACTGTATGATAGTCCCGTCCTCCCTGGGGTGCTCCGTAAGCCGCAAAGTGCTTTACGCATGCCAGCACTGATCTTTTATCAGAAAGGCCTGAACCCTGGAAACCTTTCACCCTGGCAGCTCCGATCAGACTGCCCAGCCAGGTGTCTTCACCCGCACCTTCCATTACCCTTCCCCACCTGGGATCGCGGGCAAGATCCACCATGGGAGCAAAGGTCCAGTTCAATCCTTCAGCAGTAGCCTCAATGGCAGCAATGCGTTCAGCTTTCCTGATAGCTGCAGTATCCCACGATGAAGCCTGTGCAAGCGGAACAGGGAATATGGTCCTGTGACCGTGAATCACATCGTAACCGAACAACAGTGGAATGTGCAGGCGTGTCTCCTCAACGGCAATCCTCTGAAGTTCTTTAACAAAGTCAACAGTATAGGCATTAAATATATTACCGGCTTTCCCCTGTCTTATAAGATCGATGTAATCGTTCCGTATGCTGGGGCCCGTCGCCGACCAGTCGCTGGTGAACAGTGATAATTGCCCGATTTTCTCTTCGAGCGTCATGAGGCTTATTATCGAATCGGCTTTATCTTCATATTTGCTCAGGTCGGATGATACCCGATTTTCATAGCCTTGAAAGAAAAATAAAGATGTTAAAATGAATGTCAACAGATTTCTGGTCATATTAATTCGGATTGGAATTATACTTAATTTGTTTAAGGAATTAATTATCTCTGCGGGAGGAAAAACCAAGGATCTTTAATCCGTTTTGAATTTCGGGGCTTGACATAAAAAGATCCCAGAGTAAGCCTGTCCTGTAATTCTCAATCATGACTACCACAGGACCCTGGTCTATTGCAAGATATCGTTGTGGGTACCAAGCGGTTTGTTCACTGAATGCATCATAAAAACCGTACTTACCCCATATCCTGTCACCCAGGTTGAAATAGAAATCCTTCATCGCTGCCATTGATTCTTTCGGGGTATATGGAAATGAGGAGAGGGCAGCTGTGGGAGATATCACACCAAGATCATTTTTTTCACCAGGTGCATGGGCAGCATAACCTTTAGGTGAGTAGCTGGCGGTAAGTCCCCAGCGGTCTGCAGAATACCCTTTATATTTCTTTGGATTTTCAACACACCATTGATGATTAATAAGTACCTGATTAACATTTAGTTGCCAATAGTCGGCATATTTATCCGAGAGCCCCCCGGGATTTAAGCCCAGGTAGGAATAGTGAGCCCAGAAAAGCGGCCCTCCATATTTTTCTGCAGAAATATGTTTGAGGATCAGTGGTATATCGTACGTTTTCTGTTGTGAAACAATTGCACCTCCCTGTGCCCATCCCTCATGATATGCCTGAGGATCAACAGGATGTGTTGGTGAGGAGGCAGACAGAATATACAGTATCAGGCATTCATTATATCCCTTAACAGGGAAATTCATTTCCCACCCGAATTCAGGGGACCAATGCCAGTATATCACTTTTTCTCCTCCTTTTGTGAACCAGGTCCACTCAACTTCTCTCCACAACCTGTCTATATCAGATGCCAGCTGTTTTTCCTCCGGAGTGCCATCAATAAAGTATTGCCTTACAGTAATTAATCCCTGGATAAGATAAGCTGTTTCAACAATATCAGCACCATTATCTTTAGGACTGAATGGTTTTACTCTTCCAGTTTCACCATTCAGCCAATGGGGCCACGCTCCGTGAAAGCGGTCAGCTTTTTTGAGCCAGTCCGCAATATGCCGTAGCCTTTCATAACCTTCTTCCCTGGTGATAAATCTTCTCTCCATCCCGACAATCATTGCCATTATTCCGAAACCGGAGCCCCCTGTCGTAATTACATTCATATCGTTCTGAGGGTATTGTCCGTCAACGTGGTATCTTTCCCTTGCCAGCCCTGAAACCGGTTCTGCACCATCCCGGAAGTACCGGAACGATTGATACTGCACAAGTGTCATGAGAGAATCATCACTGATCAGATCCTGTTTTGATCCGTAAGCGGAATTGCTTGTTTTCGTTCCCTTTCCGCCTGCACAGGATACTGCCGTGAAAAGCAGAACAAAAAATAACAGATTGGCTGCTTTCATGTATTAACCTCAATTAATAGGAAAATCCAAGTTTATCAAGGCCGTTTCTGATATCTGAATTAGTCATAAACAGGTTCCAGAGGAACCCGGTCCTGTAGTTTTCTATCATACATACAATCGGTCCCTGATCAATGGCAATATAGGAATTTGCGAACCAGAGTGATGACAGATTGAATGAATCGTAAAATCCGTACTCGCCCCATATCTTGTCACCAAGAGTAAAATAAAAGAACTTAAGAGTTCGCAAACTTTCAACCGGTGTGTATGGGAATGACGAAAGTGCAGCTGTGGGAGCTATCACGCCAAGATCATTGGTGGGTGAACTTGCACTGTATCCTCCCTGGATATCACTGGCAGTCAGGCCCCAGCAATCAGCACTGTATCCCCGGCGACCTTTCGGATTTGCCAGACAATATTGATAATTGATTGTTGAATGGGCAACATTCTGGGTCCAGTAACCGGCGTACTGGTCGGACAGGTTTCGCGGATCGAGGCCAAGGAGTGAATAATGAGCAAAAAAGAGTGGTCCGCCGTAATCCGGACCAAGCGGCAATGTTATACCTGAGAATGATCTTCCGTTCTTCATCGGATAGGCGCCATTTCTGGCCCAGCCTTCATCGTAGACAATTTTCGGGATAGTGTGGGTTGGTGATGATGCAGCCAGTATATAAACAATAAGAGCTTCATTCCAGCCCGAGACAGGCATATTCATATCCCATCCATAATTTGGTGACCAGTGCCAGTAGAGCCTGTTCTGATTGTCCCTTCTGTACCACGACCAGTCAACATTCTCCCACAGCTTTGTAATCGTATCGCAGGTTGCTTTTTCGTTAGTAGTCCCACCCTTGAAATATTCCCGCACTGCAAGCAATCCCTGCATAAGAAATGCAGTTTCGACAAGATCGCCTCCGTTATCTTTTGTGCTGAACGGGATTACCTTACCTGTTGTCCCGTTAAGCCAGTGCGGAAAGGTACCGTGGAACCTGTCTGTGTTGGGATTGTTCAGGAAACCGACAATCTTTTCAATCTGTTCAAATCCCTGCTGACGGGTAATGAAGTTGCGTTCAATTCCAACCAGTAAAACCATCAGTCCGAAACCGCTTCCACCGATGGTTACAATATCCCCTGATCCCAGTCGCTCTCTGGCCAAACCTGAAACCGGGTGGGCATGATCCCAGAAATAACCGAATGTCTTTTTCTGTACAAGGGTTAAAAGCGAGTCATCGGAGATTACGGGGAATTTCGGTAAAGTGTCTAACCGGGTTATAAAAGCAAAATCAAATCCCTGGTAAACGATCCCTCCCAGGTTGAGTCCCACATCGAAGATCATCCTGTAACGAGTCAGCGGTTCAAGCGGTCTGTCAGGCGCTATCGTAATGTATTTCAGGCTTTTATCAAACCTGTGAGTATAGAAAGTATCTATATTACCTGTAAAGAATAATCTGCTTTTTTTGAATAAAGTGGTATCCGGCAGAGTATTGAACCAGATTTTTACTTCAACACTGGTGAAGTCAACACTATCAATTTCACCGCTGCTGGATACATTTATATTATTTATCAGAACAGAATCTATCAGTATTTCCTTGTCATTGTTGTTTTTGTCGTTATCCGTGTCACAGGAGAACAACAAAAAGGCACTCATGATAAGTAATACAGATACTTTCATCTACTAAAAATAATAAAACAAGGGAAAACCCTTCTGTTTTCCCTATTACCAACTATTTATCTGCCGTTAAGGATTGATCTGTGTTACTTCAGCATCATACAGATCCTTAACCTCAGTTGCAGTAAGAGCCTTGTCATAAACGCGAAACTCATCCACATTCCCTAAAAACCAGCCCATCCACGGATCATTACCGGTACTCTCTGATTTAATACGCCATGCACCGAAATTAATCTTATCGGCATTGGAGAAAGCCAATGGTCCGAGAGGTGGTCTGGGATTTGTTTCCGGTGGGGCAGCCCATCTGTCTTCAACACCCTCATTAGTTTCCACCTTCACTCCATCTTTATAGATGTAGAATTTGGAGGTCGCCTGATCGTAGGTGTAAACAAGATGCATCCATGTGTTGATAAGGAAAATATCCTTACCGAAACCTATATGCTGGCCTGACCATTCTGCACCGGTTTTCAGGAAAAATATCTTAAGGTTCAGTGAATCTGCTGTAGCGGGCAGACGTAGCAATCCGATTTTTAAATTGCCCCAGAACAGGTCATCAGATTTTCCGATTTCAAAGATAGTTTGTTCGGGATCGCCGGTTACAAGCGGAGACTTGAGCCAAAAGGCCAACGAAAAGGATGTCAGGGTTTTTAATTTGCTGTTTGCCGGAAGTGTGTATAGCAATCGTGCACCGTCAGCACCCTGGTAAGCCTGTCCACGTCGTCCGGCAACCCAGGTAACGCCCTGGTTTACATCGGGATTTATAGATGCTATCCTCTCGGT
>CAZKMH010000248.1:0-5807 GCA_964553395.1 uncultured Rikenellaceae bacterium
TCATTACCCTGCCAATGTTTAACTGGCTTACTCCCTGTCCGTAAGAAGCTGCAGTGTCGATATAATTTATACCCAGATCAATGGCACGGTTGATGATTTTTTCTGCTTCATCTTCCCTCCCCTTTATTTCAAGGGTAGCCTGACCACCGAGACTTAGTACTCCTACCATATATCCCGTTTTTCCAAGCGAGCGGGTAGGCATGGCGCTGTACGTTACCGGATTAAAAGGATGTTCATCGTTTTTCTTTACCGGGACTTGTTTGTATGTCTCGTCCGGCGCCAGCGAATTTCCAACGGTTACCGTGGCTGCAGCAGCAAGCCCGGTCCCCAAAAAAGTCCTGCGACTAATACTTTTTTTTCCCATTGTTTGGTTTTTTATGGTTTAACTGACAGATATGATATTTCAATAGCCTGGTATTTAAATAAGAGTGCCGGGCATATCATTTGGGCCAACTAAAATTATGATTTTATTTAACCGAAATCAAATTAATTTTAATCTTTATATTTATCAGATTATGTGCAAGGTATCAAATGCCTTGCTCGTTTCTCTACTGTCGGGTAATCGTGCAATCGTGCAAATGATAGCATGATCGCGTGATCGCGTGATCATTTAACCTTCAGGGAATAGATTGCCATATAATCACCGTGTCTGACAAACAGTCTTCCTTTATCTATCACGGGATGAGACCAGTATGGACCTTCGCCCTGAGTGACCCTGAATGAACTTATTATATCGAGTTTCTCGCTGTTTGGCCTGACAAGCGCCAGATTTCCGGTTTTTTCTTCATAAATATAAAGTAATCCCTCTGCCGATATCACGGATCCTTTATTATACCATTCGGTGATCCACATTGTCTTGCCGGTAGTCCAGTCGACACAAATCCATCTGCCTTTTGAGTTAGTGTCGTGAGTGGAACTATAGATGTAATTTCCATTCAGAACCATTCCTCCTACATGTGGATTGATTTCCGGATTCTTCCAGACAAGTGTCGGATCACTTCCGTCAGAGTTTATTTTAATTTTTGCGGCAGTCTGCCCGTAACCATTGGCGGCAAACAGGAAACCATCTTTGTAAAGAGGTGTTTGAATGTAATTTCTGCCACCTCTCGGTTCAGCGTTTATCTCACCAAAATTGAATTTCCACACAAGCTTGCCATTCGCGGCATTTACACCAATTATGTAGGTTGCAGTATGAGTTACAATTACTTTCATTCCTTTCTCCTCTATCAGCAGCGGATTTGTATATTGTGTACCTTCATTTAAAGGAGGAGTCTCCCAGACTACATTTCCGTTTTCAATGTTGAATGCCACCATCGATGCCATATTGCCTCCGGGAGTTGCAATTACTTTATTATCGACGACTACTGGTGATTCGGATATTCCAAACCGTTGTATTGTTGCATTGTATTTCTGATAGTAATTTACCGACCAGGCTATTTTACCATCACTTGTGACACAAGCCAGATCACCCGCTCCGCTGATAACCAGAATTTTCCCGTTTGAGTAAGTGGGAGTACAACGGCTTTCAGGAAAGTTGACGTTTTTTGTAATATTCCCGTATTCCACTTCCCACTTTTTCTTACCATCCTGAGTAAAAGCTGTAAGTACATCCTTTTCACCTTTTGTGCCTGTAATGTATACTGCATCTTTAGTTACAGTTGCACTTGAATGCCCTTTTCCGATACCTGATGTCTCCCATAAAAGTGCCGGCCCTGACTCAGGCCAGACCTTCAGTAATCCGGTTTCATTATAATTACCGGTTCTCCCTGGTCCGCGCCATCCGGATTGCTGGCTGAATGAAGAATTCAGGACTAATGATATCAGAACTGATACAGCTAATAATTTTCTGCTATAATTTTTCATACGTATATAATTTTGTTTTTAATGGTCGTATGGAACCGCATTAAAAAAATAATCATTCTTGTTATTGTAAAAAATGATGAATTTTTTAATGCTTGTTTCATATGAGGTTCTTTAAATTTTTGATTGTGCAATATAAAAAAATACAATTTACAAACCGATCAAGTGTTGTGTTTAGTATACCTTCAACTGCTTATAGCAGCAATATTTAACATTATTTAATAATTTTATCCGGATAAATAAATCGATCAAAGGTGACGGGTGGGCACAAAAGCTCAATGGAGAGGAAATCCCGGGAATCCGGACGAGACGACCGCAGGTCAGACCTCCTCATTCATTTGGAATATAAAGGCTCTTCTCTTTAAGGGCGAGATTCCTGTAAACATTACTGATATCTTTTTTCGGAGATTTGCAAAGAAAAACCTTTAAACCATTCTCCCTGAAGTATTTATTTTTGATATACCCGGCTTCGATTATCTCACCGAACAATTCATTCAGATCATCAGGGCTGGAATTAATAAAGATCAGGGGACCATCAGGAATTGAATCAGGAGCCCAGAATGTATAACTTTCGTGGAAGGTGACTGCATCCGGCAATCCATATCTCTTCCCGTAAAAATGAATTGCGCCGGCATAACCGTAATTCCCTTGTCCATAGATAGTACAATTCTTTTTCTCATCTTCAGATAACATATTATATGCTTTTGCCGTGTATCCTGCCAGTTCTGACCATCCCGTCATATCGGAATATACCTGCGAAATATCATGAATTTTACCGTCTTCCCATCGATAGAAAGGATACATTTTTAAGAATTTCGTATGTTTCCTGTACCCGGAGTACTTTTCTAAAGAGAGCAGTGGGAGGCCTGAAGGTAATGCTGCCAGCGACACAATTACAATTATGAAAAGAATTGAATTTCTTAAAGATACAAGCTTGCAATTTAAATACTTCTCCATTGCATATCCACCTGTAGCAAAGAGAAAAGGTATCACCCCAAGTACATAATAACCCTTGCCCTTCAGGAAGAGAAACATCAGGATGATCAGCAGGGAGGCGATGCCGATGAACCGGTATCTCCTTTCTTCTTTCATGAACAGCAGGGAAGTTAGGCCGAATAGCCAGACTGTAGTTGAAGCCAGGTTAAGACTGAAAAGATCGGTAAAGAAAGTCAACGGATTCATATTGGCCAGCTGTGTTCTGCTAAGTTCGCTCATATGAATTACTACCGGCCAGTTATGACTGTATTGCCAGATTATGTTAGGAGTGATTATTGCAATCCCGGTAACGATAGCCAGGTACAGGTACCCTGACCATAATAATTTCCGGTATTCACTGAAAAGCAAGGCGATGAAAAAACCTGCCATAAAAAACAGTACAGAATACTTATTCAGGAATGAGATCCCCAGGAGAATTCCTGTCAGTATCCAGTAATAAGGCTTTCCTGTGACAGCCATCCTGAAAATTAAATAAGTTACGAGAAGCCATAAAAACTGTTCAGTAGCATTCGGGGTGAACAATGTATCCAGGAGCAGAAATCCGGGCGACAAGAGGTATGAGACTGATGCAATTATCAAAGCAGGAAGGCCGCCACCCAACTCCCATACTATTTTCGATATCACCACGAGAGACAGGGATCCCAGTATTGCCGGAAGGAGCCTGATTCCGAAAACAGAATATCCGAAAATTGTTTTAATAATTAATGCCAGAAATCCGGTAACGGGAGGCACTGTTGCATAACCAAAGCTCAGATGATCGCCCATGTTGAAATAGAGCAGCTCATCCCTGTGAAGCTCATAATTAGAATTTGTACAGAGGTGAAGAATAAGCTTTGCAGCAATGAAAAGAAATGTTACAAGAGTGTAGTTGCTGTAGCTGAAGAATATTTTTTCTGTTTTCATGGAAGTTTAAATAATAATGAATATAATTCCCGGTTGGAATTTAATATTTGTTGTTTTTATCCCGGGGATGAGCCTTTTTTCAAGAAATTTTCGAAGCCAGCTATCAAAGCTTTCAGTTCCGGAGTATTTCCCGATCTCTTCGAAGGCATCCAGGAATGCTTCATGCATAATATTTTCTGCTTCTGCAGGATCATTCACTATTTTTACGCATACATTAAACAATGTTTTGTAATACAACCTGTAAATCTGCAACTGAGCCCTGTGGTCACCTTTCCTGCAGCCTTCTAAAAGTTCCGGATGAGGGTCAAAGGATCTTACATCTCTGTCAGCCGTATTTGTTATCATGGTTAATAGTTTTGGTTTGACGGATCAAAACTATTGTACGATAGCCCCGGTTAAAGAACATGCCGGTAAGGATGTTGTACATCCCTATCGGCATGAATGGACATGACAGTGTAAGTATTAAATATTCAGGAATTTACAGATTTCCGGAATTCCGAGGGAGTTTTACCGGTCAGCTTTTTAAAAGAGTTGTTAAAAGCTGTTTTGGAGTTGTACCCGACAATTTCAGAGATCTCTTCAATGGTTATCTTCCCTGTTTGATCTTCAGCTAAAATTCTTTTTGCCTTTTCAATCCTGTATGATGCCAGGAGCTCGAAAAAATTCTTGCCGAGCTTTTCATTGATTACCTGCGACACGTGATGAGGGCTCACACTGGTTTTCTTTGCCAGGTCCGACAGGGAAGCCAGGTTGTCGGAATAATACTCATTTTTTTCAAATTCAAGAATGATGTCATTGAGTATCTTTTGTTTGGCAGGTTCGTTCAATGATGACTTGCGGTATTTCCCGATTGAGATATCCAGGAATGAGGCAGTCCGTTCGAAATAGGTTGAATCGTTCATCACCCTGAAAGTGGTAAGGAATGTAAATACAGCTACATACATACCTATAAAATAATCACCAAGGTCCGCCTGGAATTTTATTTTTACAATAATGAATATCAATGAGATAATAAGTATATGGGAAACCATATTCCTGAGAGACATGAGTATTTCATCACCTGTCCTGAAAATTGTTTCTCCTGTCCGGGCAGCTTTTTCAACAAGTTTTATGATTGAAAGGAAAACATAAAAAAGGATCTGCACGGCAGTTAACAGATTAAGATATTTTTTTATATTGAGCGGATCATTCGAAATAACCGGTTCCGCTTCAAGCAGAGGCCAGTCGGGATGGTAACTGTTTACATATGAATTGTATTTAAATTCATTTGACTGGATCAGGTCGAAACAGATATATCCAAGGTAGAAAAAGAACAGAATAAAATGTATCCACTCTTTCTTTGAGCCCGGCTGACCCAGGCTTCTCTTTATAAAGAGATAAAGGAAGGGCCCGATTACCAGATTCAAAGGCTCTGTTGAATTTGTAACCGGCAGTACTTTAACTATATACCCGGTAATGTTCAGGAACTGTTCCAGAATGCAAAGTGAAAGCGAAAGAAGAAGAAATCCCTGAAACCTGTTTGCCTCTTTATTTGTCGAAGGCTTAAAAATAAAGAATATTGAAAGGACCAGACCCAGGAAGACTCCCAGAAATATAAAGAGTGATAAAAAATCAAGCTGGGTGGCAGTGTTCATGAGTCAAATCTAAGGAAGTTTTTACGAACCCGCCACAGGTAAAATAATTTTGTCAGAACTATTCTTTTAGTTTAATTTTACTTAACTTTATAGGAAATATTTGTATCACATTGACTTCCATATCGTCTTTTCTTAAGGTATTTTCGGAATGATTATTGTTGTTTAATGGCAGTCCATCAAAACGGTGGAAAATTTTAATAACCAGATCCTATACCCCAAAACCTCTTTTAATGAAGGTTGTTTTATTTCTATTTGTTCTTTTCTCTTTCTGGCTTTTATCCTGTACCGGCAATAAAGGTAACAGGGTAATTACCTTCCAGTTAAGCAAATCGGATTATATTGAAAAGATAAGTGTCAAAGGGACAGTTAAGGCAGTTGTCAACGTCCCTGTTATGCCACCCAGAAGAACATACG
>CAZKMH010000249.1:0-5806 GCA_964553395.1 uncultured Rikenellaceae bacterium
CACAGATGGCTGCTTCATAATCAAATCCGTCATAAGTCATATCCTTCCAGAAGCCGATAACTTTCGCATAATAGCCTGTCAGCTCTGTAGGCTTTATCCCGGCCGGATCCAGGTTTTCACCAAGCACTTTTGAGATGAAAGGTGCATCAATATGGTGTTCATAAACCGGAAGCCGTGACGGCCTCCGGTTATATAATACCTGAAGCAGGTTTTCAGAATCGGGTATGAACTCCTGTGTCACTTACTTAGAAATGGTAAATCCAAGTGAAACTATTTCATTAGGCCTTATCCTCAGCTGAACTGAATTCCCTGTCACTGTTGGCTTATTCGGATTTTCAACCGGCAACTCTATTATATTAAGTCTTCGTGCCATTCTCACATTAACAGGTAATTTGAGATTTACGGAAGTTTCTTTGCCGTAAATTTCACAAAGTCTCACTATAAGTTCATTCCCGTCTTCAGATTGCTTGATGCCCGTAATTACAACTCCCGGAGCATCAACGGAAAAGAATGAAGCATCTTCGGGCCGTGTAGCATGAGCATTTACAAGGGCAAGAGATGGCGGTTCTGCCGCGTACACAGGAATATTAAAATCTTCGCCTTCTGTCCATGCTCCGTTCTTCCAGTCACCTTCATGAGGATAGAGCGCGTAACTGATGTTAAACTTACCCAGATTCGGGTAAATGTCAGGAGCACCGGCTGCTCTCATAAGTGTAATCCTCAGATCACCTTTATGATAAGAATGGCCATATTTTGTACTATTCAGTAGGGCAATACCGGTAACACCATCTGTCAGGTCAACCCATTTCTGGGCGGGCACTTCCTGGCCGTCAGGACCCTCATTTTGTGTCCAGTCATCCAGGAACCGTTTGTAAGAGACAGGTGTCTTTCTCAGATCTGTTGGTCTTTCGACAACGTCAAAGGGAACCTGGCATTTGAAAACCGGATTGTCGAGAGCAATCGGGAACAGGGCTCTTAACATGGGAGAGTCTGTGGAATCACTACCTGTTTCCAGCCAGTGAACTTCCATATCATATCCGATCCTTGGATATGACCTGTAAAGGTATGTACGTTCAATGAATCTCGATTTTCCCCATGTTTTTACTGTTTCAACACAGGCTCTTACCGGTCCGTTTTCAACAACCTTCACACTCTCAACATTTGTAACATCTTCTTCCTTTACGATCTTATTAATTGTCCAGGATTTCATTCCGCCTTTTTTATCTTCGAGATAGATCCTCAGCTTGTTGAGCTCTCCTCCTTCTTTTACATATTCCTTTTTGAAGCGTTTGTCATAAAGACTGATAATACCGCCGGTCTTCATGTTAAACTTAATACTGAAAAAGTCTGTTTCAAATGTATTTTCTTTAAAAGGTATAGCTTCATTGAACTCGCCGGGTTTGGTCATATCGACATAAAACGTCTTATAGCCTCCTGCAGGCATGTTTTCAACGACGAACTGTACTTTCGATGTAAATCCGGGAGGTGTTGATTTTCCCCAGACCACCTGGGCAGGATATGTCTTACCCGATGCATCCCGCACAAGTACCGAGGGAACATTTCCCTGACCTGTACCGGCAGGATTGATGTTTTTTGATCCGTAATAATTTCCCCAGCTGGCAAATTTTGCGGTCACCGGCTCAAGATGTGAATAAACGTTTGCTTCAACAACTGCTTTACGAGCCATTGGCTGCAGGTTATAAGCAACCACAGGCTGACCCATCCCTGTCTGAAACCTGACCTCATCAGCCATTTTACGGAAAGCGTTGTTACGCAGTTCGGTTGTTTTTCTCAGGACTTCACTGTATCGTGAGGCAGCCTCTTTATTGGCCTCATTAATTGCCGATCCGGGCAGTATATCATGAAACTGGTTAAAGGTTACAGTAGTCCAAAGATCACGTAATTCGTCAGAAGGGTATTTATCTCCATTCAGCCAGCGCAGCGTATTAAAGAATTCGCTTGCAAAAAGAGCATTTTCACTGTTCCTGTTTCCTGCTTTAATATCGGCAACAGTGGTATAGCATCCTTCGAAGATAAATCCCATTTCACCCCTGTGTGTCGGACGACCATCCATTTCCTTTGAAGCCATTTTGAAGAAGTTACCGGCAGTAGTGAATTTCACAGCAGGATAGCCTGGTGTCCTGTTAAGCTCATGAACCAGTTCAATCTCTGCACGGGTTGGTCCGCCACCATGATCCCCGACACCTGTAATCTGAATTATCCTGTGTTTATCGGGAGCTATTTTCTTCAGTTCATCCTTAAGCACCGGAGTTATTTTGCCATTATAAGTATCATTTGCATAAGCCATGACAGTTGAGTTATCTGTTCCCGTCCACCAGAAAGTTCCCTTATATGGTTTGCAGCGATGAAAATAAAAATAATCACAGCCAGCCAGTTTGAGTATCTGCGGCATCTGGGAGATATGACCAAAATTATCAGGCAGCCAGCCTATATCAGCCATTTTCCCGAAACGGCTCTGAAAATAACGCTGTCCTAAAAGGAAAGAACGTGTTATAGCTTCTCCCGATGACATGTTCATATCACCTTCGGTCCACATGCCTCCGATAAGCTCAAGACGTCCCTCTTTAACATATTTTTTTACCTGCTCAAGAAGCGGTGGATCAACCATCTCTACAAAATTGAATACCGCAGCCTGGCTCTGGAGCATTGTATAATCGCGGAACTCATCCATAAATGCAACTACCTGACGCAGGTTATCGTTGCACATCTGCATTGTTTCGGAATAGGTCCATAACCAGTTCATGTCCATGTGAGCATGACCTGCCACATGGATTGTATCTTTAATCTGAATGGGATTCTTCTTCTGTCCATAAACAGATGAAAAAGAACCTATTATCAGAGTAATCAGTAAAACGGAAATTAATTTTCTTTTCATTTCTTAATTTTTTCTCAATCCGGTTTTATTACTAATATGCGGGTGTCAGTCCGAGTGTAACTATCTCATTGGCACGAATATTTAACTTCACACTCTTACCGCTTACAGACGGATCGGCAGCAGTTGCCAGTGGAAGTTCCAAAATATTCAAACGCTGCGCGGATGATATATTTACAGGCAGCCTGAGGTTTACTGCAGCTGCTTTACCCTCAACCTCAGCAAGTCTCACGATAAGTTGTTTCCCATCCTCCGATTGTTTGATTCCTGAGATGATAACCCCCGGAGCATCAACCGAGAAGAATGAATCTTCTTCAGGACGTGTGGCGTGTGATTTAACCAGAGCCAGTGAGGGCGGTTCCGCTGCATATACCGGAACATTGAAATTATCGCCCTCTGCCCATACACCGTTCTTCCAGTCACCTTTATGCGGGAAAAGTGAATAGCTGATATTGAACTTTCCGAGATTCGGATAGATATCAGGATCACCTGCAGTTCTCATCAGTGTTAATCTCAGATCACCACGGCTGTATGAGTGACCATATTTGGATCTGTTCAACAGGGCAATACCAACATTTCCGTCAGTTACATCAACCCATTTCTGAGCCGGGACCTCCTGTCCGTCATCCGCCTCGGCCTTAATCCCGTAAGCATCTGCATGTCTCAGGTGAGAAGGGGCTTCCCTGCCATTGATCATTCCGTCGACAGGTCTTTCCACAACATCGAACGGAACCTGGGAATAAAACTCTGAATTCGGCATATTGACAGGAAATACTGCTCTTAACATCGGAGAATCCGTTGAATCGCTTCCTGTTTCGAGCCAGTGAACTTCCATATCATAATCGATCCTCGGATATGAACGGTAAAGGTATGTACGCTCAATAAACCTCGATTTACCCCACTTTTTAACTGTCTCTATGCAAGCCCTGACAGGACCTGTTTCAATAACCTTTACACTCACAACATTTGTTACATCTTCCTGTCTGACAAACTTGTTTATTACCCAGGATTTCATACCACCTTTTTTATCTTCAAGGTATATCCTCAGATTGTTAAGCTGTCCGCCCTCCCTGACAAATTCTTTATTTGTACGTTTATCAAACAGGCTGGTGATCCCGCCTGTCTTCATATCAAACTTCACAATAAAGAAATCCGTTTCGAAAGTATTATTGCTGAATGATATTGCATTCCTGTACTCACCCGGATTGGTCATATCGATATAAAATGTCTTATACCCGCCGGCTGGCATATTATCAACTACAAATTCCACTCTTGAGGTAAATCCCGGAGGTGTCGATTTTGACCAGACAATCTGACCCGGATAGCTCTTACCTGAACCGTCGCGAACCAAAACGGTTGCAAGGTTTCCGTTTGAGTCGGGTTGTTTGCTTTTATATGAAGCTGAGAGAAAATTCTCATTTTCAGCTTGCCCTTTTACAGGAGGTTTTGATTTATCAACCGGTGTAAAATTCTTTCCGTAATAGTTGGCGCCCCATGTAGCAACTTTCACCGAAACCGGTTCTGCATGCGAATACACGGTGGCTTCAACCAGGGATTTCCGGCCATACGGTTGCAGGTTATAGGCAACCACCGGTTGTCCCAGACCTTCCCGGAACCTGACCTCATCGGCCATTTTCCGGAAAGCATTATTACGTAATTCGGTTGATTGGCGAAGCACTTCGCTGTAACGTGCAACAGCCTCCCTGTTAGCTTCATAAATTGCTGATCCGGGCAGGATATCATGGAACTCATTAAATGCAACGGTCTGCCACAGATCATTAAGTTCGGCTGAAGGATACCTGTCGCCATTAAGCCAGCGGAGAGTATTGAAAAACTCGCTCGCAAAAAGAGAATTTTCACTATTCCTGTTACCTTCCTTTATCCCGGCAACATTTGAATAACAGCCCTCAAATATAAATTGCATCTCACCCCGGTGTGTCGGACGGCCTTCCATTTCCTTTGATACTTTCCTGAAAAAATCGGCTGCTGTGGTGAATTTTACAGATGCGTATCCGGGAGTTTTATCAAGCTGGTGCACCATTTCAATATTTGCCCGGGTCGGTCCTCCTCCATGGTCACCTACTCCTGTAATATGAAGTATCCTGCGTTTATCCGGAGAGAATTTATTTACCTCATCCTTAAGCTCTGCAGTTATATTTCCATTATATGTATCATTGGCATAACAAAGTACTTTTGAGGAATCGGGGGCTATCCACCAGAAAGTGCCGACATATGGTTTAGTACGGTGAAAATAAAAATAGTCACATCCTGCCAGTTTAAGTATCTGCGGCATTTGTGAAATATGACCAAAATTGTCAGGCAGCCAGCCGATATTTGCCATTTTCCCGAACCGGCTCTGAAAATATCGCTGCCCGAGAAGGAATGAGCGTGTTATTGCTTCTCCCGATGAGAGGTTCATGTCACCCTCTGTCCACATTCCTCCTGCCAGTTCAAGACGTCCCTCCTTTATATATTTTTTTACCTGCCCCAGAAGGGGAGGATCGACCATTTCCACAAAGTTGTAGACAGAGGCCTGGCTCTGCAGCATTGTATAATCAGGGAACTCCTCCATAAATGCAACCGCCTGACGGAGGTTATCATTGCACATCTGCATTGTTTCGGAATATGTCCAGAGCCAGTTCATATCCATATGGGCATGACCAACCACATGTATTGTATCCACTGCCTGGACTTTCTTTCCTGTGACCTTCTTCTTTTGTCCGTAAACGGCTGAATTAATGCCAATTACAAATAATATCAGAACCAATAATGTTAGTTTTCTTTTCATGGTTTGCTTATTTTCAGGTTTTTATTGAGTAATATTTTAAACGTTATTAACGCCTTGTGCGGTTGAAATCTCACACGTACTCACCCCCTTGCGTCCCCCTCTCTGCTCGCGCAAAGAGGGGGAAG
>CAZKMH010000250.1:0-5793 GCA_964553395.1 uncultured Rikenellaceae bacterium
ATTTGGGTCGTAGTCCGGCTGCGACATCTTATATCACAGGATTTTCACTTACAAATGCAACCGGATATGCTACCTCCACACAGGTAACCGGAAGTATTTTTGCAGCCGACATGGTGTCCCCGACTCCCATTAATCTGACAACGGCTGTCAGCAATATGATAACAGCTTATGACGATGCCGCAGGACGTCCTTCTCCGGATTTTTTCGAATTATACTCAGGGAATATTGGCGGGAAAACACTTACACCCGGGATTTATAAATGGACGAACACGGTTTTAATACCCTCA
Source organism: uncultured Rikenellaceae bacterium (assembly GCA_964553395.1). Classification (GTDB taxonomy): domain Bacteria; phylum Bacteroidota; class Bacteroidia; order Bacteroidales; family VadinHA17; genus LD21. The sequence goes on from CAZKMH010000250.1 coordinate 288, forward strand.
GATGTTACCATTTCAGGTAGCTCAACCGATGTATGGATCTTCCAGATTGCGGGGAACCTTACAATGAGCTCTGATAAAGAAATTACCCTGAGCGGTGGTGCTTTGGCCAGAAACATTTTTTGGCAGGTAGCTGGGCAGGTAACTTTAGGGACAACCTCTCACTTTGAAGGAATTATTTTGTCAAAGACAGGTATTACTGTACAAACAGGAGCATCCATGAATGGCAGAGCACTGGCACAAACCGCTGTCACTCTTGACAAAAATACAGTTACACAACCGTAATAATTTAAAGGGGAACAATATACATTAAGAAGAAGTCTTGCCCTTATTAAGGCAAGGCTTTTTTTATTGGAGGTCAGTCAGTTCGGTGTTAATATCCGATAAGACAGCCTCTTTAAATTTCATTTTGATGGGATTGTTGATGGATTTTATAACATGCACACAATCAAAATTATTTACAACACTAGGGAATTAGTGTCTTAAGGAATGTTTTAATATCGGGATAGTTTTCAACAATGCGATAAACTTCACATTCCCTGCAATCAGTGTTTTTACAACGAGTCCCCTTTTCAGATGCTTCCCAGCAGGGAAAAGTCTCACTTTTGAATGCCTCACATATTTTCCGTTCCCTGTTTGAACATTTCCGGATTGCCCAGCATGGTATAAGTGCCAGTAAGGCCCGTATCCCTGCTATATTTAAACCATCTACATCCAGTAATTTATGAATATACTTAAGCCTTAAAATATCTACCTGAGAAAATAAATTCCGGTTTGATTCTTTCCTGAATGGAATTATCAACGCCTTATCAATGTATTGCCTTATTGAATGAACCGGAATTCCTGAAAGAACTGCTGCAATACTCAGGGTATAAACCGGAATTGTGCTGACAACTGAATTATTATCCATTATTTTTGTAACAGTCATAGTTATTTTTCATTTAAATATAAAATAAACTGGTGCCTTGAGAAATTCAAAAACAGAAAACACCGGTATTAAAGTCTTTATTTAAAGTATTCAGCTGTAGTAATTTAAACAGCTACTTAAATTTTTAAAAAGAAATAATTACAACTAATATTTTGTTGTTAATTAATTAACAGTATCATTTCCAGTTTTCTATGATAAAAAACATACAGTTAAATAGAAAATAATTTTATAATTTTGCAAATATATGAATTAATTAATACAGTATAAGTGTATCAGTCTATTCATATATTTTGCATAAAAATTGATTCCAGACATTTTTTTTGAAAAAATATTCTTCTTTTGGTGAACAACTTTTAAACAATTTGTTTTAGTGTAATGTTATGGAGTTTGTGCAGAGGATATTTAAATATCAAAACTCAATTAATTAATTCAGATTAATCACCATGGAAGATTTGAAATTTTTATCCCGGTTAAGCGATTCAATTAAGCAATCCTGCCAGATTGAAAGTGAGCTGTTTGATAAGTATGAGGTAAAACGCGGCTTAAGGAATAAAGATACTACAGGAGTTCTTGTCGGCCTCACAAATATCGGATCTGTTGTGGGATACAAACAGGAAAACGATAAAGTTGTTGCTATTCCCGGAAGATTGCTTTACCGCGGAATTGAAATTGAGGATATCACAAGAGGATTTCAAAGTGAAGACAGGCACGGATTTGACGAAACTGTTTTTCTTCTGCTTGCCGGGAAACTTCCCAACAAAGAGGAGCTTGAGAAATTTTCAGCTGAACTGGCATTTCTCAGACCTCTCCCTGATTCTTTTATTAAAGATATGATCCTTTCAATGAAAGGTAAAGATGTCCTTAATATGCTTGCCCGTTCTGTACTTGGTCTCTATATTCTGGATGATAAGCCTGATGACATTTCACTGCCAAATATGGTTAAGCAGACTTTAAGCATGATCGCAAAATTCTCTTCAATAATTGCATATTCATATCAGGCTTTCAGTCATGCTTACCAGGGTAAATCTTTAATGATCAGGTACCCGAATCCTGATCTGACAACTGCTGAGAACTTTCTCTACATGGTAAAAGGTGAATGCTACCAGTTCACAAAGCTGGAAGCTGACTTGCTCGATCTGGCACTGGTCCTTCATGCCGAACATGGAGGAGGGAATAATTCCACCTTCACGATACGGGTCACCAGTTCGAGTGAAACAGATATTTATTCTGCAGTTGTTTCAGCCATCGGGTCACTGAAAGGACCTCTTCATGGAGGAGCGAACCTGAAAGTCCTCGACATGATGGAGGATGTTAAAATTAATGTCAAAAACTGGAAGGATGAGGCCGAAGTTGAGCAATACCTTCTGAAGATTCTGAATAAACAGGCTTTTGACAGAACCGGAAAGATATACGGGGTGGGCCATGCTGTTTATACCATCTCGGACCCTAGAGCTATATTATTAAAAGAAAAAGCAAAGGACCTGGCAATTGAGAAAAACAGATATGATGAATTCCTGCTCTACGATCTGGTCGAAAGAATAACTCCGGAGGTTTTCAGTATTTACAAAGGTGAGAAAAACGTGAAGGTAGTATGTATAAATGTCGACTTTTATTCCGGCTTTGTCTACTCATGTATCGGAATATCCAGGGAACTTTTTACTCCGCTTTTTGCAATGGCCAGGATAGCCGGCTGGTGTGCTCACAGAATTGAGGAACTGACCTTTTCAGCTAAAAGAATTATAAGGCCTGCTTTTAAGTATGTTTTTGGGGATCATCCTTATATCCCGATGGGGGAGAGGAACAATTTGTGAAATATTTAATATCTTATGCTATGGATGAGTATGGAGAGAAAAGTCTTGAAAAAGCTTTTGAATTTAAACTGGATGGCGACCTGAAAAAGTCTGCCGAACTATTGGAGGAATACCTGAAGGATAATCCTGAAAATATTCGGGTTATTCTGGAATTGGCAGGTCTTTATTATATCCTGTGTGAGCTGGCAAAATCAATCACTCTTTACACCAGAGTATTAAAGCTCAGACCAGCAAGCCCTTATGTGCTATACAGGTTAGGAGTTAGTTTATACAGATCGACCCACTTTTCGGAAGCAGCTGAGTTTTTTAATAAAATAGCCGATTCGGGTAAATATATGCCGATGGCATATTTATGGCTTGGATTATGCTATTATCACCTTGGTAAAGAGGGGAAAAGCATTGAATCCTACCGAAAGTTGATTGAATACGGGCCGGAGACAATTATGGGTAATTACTATATGGGAATAGCATTGAAAGCCACAGGAAAATACGATGAAGCAATCTTACATTTCGAAAAACTGCTGAATAAAACAGATAATCATCATGTTTCTGCCCTTTATCATATCGGGAGAACTCACATGAAGAACTTTAATTATGATAAAGCTAAATCGTATTTCAAAATGGTGATGGATCTTGATCCTGATAATGTCAATGCGACATATATGTTCGATTATCTTGTATCGGCATAAGTAATTATTGCAGTGTGAATTTAAGGTTCTCAGCCTTTTTGAGCAGCTCTTCCTGAAGGATCCTCCGGCCTGCCGGCTTACTTTCATTCATTCATTTGTTAACTAACAAATCTGTCGTGGATTCAGTGAACAATCTGCCCGGGCTGACTGTTGAAGAGTGCCATCATCCGTGTATTCAATTGTCTATCGTAAAGGATTGATAAGCTGTGATAATTTGATTTACTTTTACTGACAAAACAATTATTCAATGCCTGAAACTGAAAAGAGCAAATCGGGCACAGGATTAAAAGAACTGCTTAAGTTGTACAGGTTTCTTAAGCCTTACCGGTGGATCTTTGCGCTTGGTATGCTTTTCCTTCTTATATCCAGCGGGGCAAGTCTGATGTTCCCGAAATTCCTGGGCGACATGGTCGATTTAGGAACGAAGAAGAAAATACTCACTGAAATAAACCGGACGGGACTCCTGTTGCTTGCAATACTCGTTACCCAGGCTCTCTTTTCCTACCTCAGGACCAGGATCTTTGTATGGGTGACGGAAAAAACCCTTGCATCGATCCGGCAGCATGTATACAATCATTTGATAAGGCTGCCGATGTCCTTTTTTGCCGAGAGAAGGGTCGGTGAACTGAACAGTCGTATTTCATCTGATATTTCATTACTTCAGGATTCGCTGACCGGAACCCTGGCAGATATCCTGTCACAACTTCTTATTATAACAGGAGGCATAGCACTCATGATGGTAAGCTCCTTCAAGCTTACACTTTTCATGCTTGCAATAGTGCCCGGTATGGCACTCCTTGCTTATTATTCGGGAAGAGCGATCCGCAGGTATTCAAAGAAAGCTCAGACATATGTGGCTGAGTCCAACACAATTGTTGAAGAAACTTTGCAGGGGATACAGAACGTGAAAGCTTTTACAAATGAGTTATTTGAGATAAAAAGGTATCGACAAAAGACTGACGAAGTGGCCAGGGCAGGTATCAAGGGAGGCAAATACCAGGCAGCTTCCTCCTTTATAGTACTCGGATTTTTTATTGCGATGGCGGCAGTGATATGGCGGGGAGCGGCACTGATCTCTAAAGGGCAAATGGCAGCCGGACAATTATTCTCATTTGTCATTTATTCAGGATTCATTGCGGGTAACATTGCCGGAATGGCAGCTGTTTATACACGCCTGCAGAGAACCATTGGCGCAGCTGAAAAGCTTCTGCTCCTTATTGATGAGCCTGCAGAGGATATAGATGATAATTATGTTCCCGAACCGGTTTATGCATTGAACGGACAGATCACTTTCGATCATGTGGAATTCAAATATCCTTCCAGGGAAGATATCGTTGTTTTGAAGGATATCAGTTTTTCAATTAAACCCGGACAACAGGTTGCACTTGTTGGTCCGAGCGGTGCAGGGAAATCGACACTTGTATCGCTTTTACTGAAATTCTATGAGCCGACCGGCGGAAAGATCCTGTTCGATAACCGCGACAGCCGGAATTTTCCGGTAACATCACTTCGCAGGCAGATGGCAATTGTGATGCAGGATGTATTTCTGTTCGGCGGCACCATCCGTGAAAATATTGCTTACGGCAGGCCGGACGCCCGGGAAGAGGAGATCATCGATGCTGCCGTACAGGCAAATGCATGGGATTTCATACAAACTTTTCCGGAAAAGCTCGACACTATTGTAGGTGAGAGGGGAATACAGCTCTCCGGAGGGCAGCGTCAGCGGATAGCAATTGCCAGGGCAGTGCTTAAGAATCCATTGATCCTGATCCTTGATGAAGCTACATCCTCCCTCGATTCGGAATCGGAGAAACTTGTTCAGGAAGCTCTCGTGAAGCTCATGCATTGCCGTACATCAGTTGTCATCGCACACAGACTTTCTACAGTTCGCAATGCTGATAAAATAATTGTTCTTGACGATGGAAGGATTGCGGAAGAGGGTACACATTCCGAACTTCTGTCAAATGAGCATGGTATTTATAAAACGCTGACAGAGCTTCAATTTGCCACATAAAATTATCAATCCGGCAGATTACTTACCTCAAGCCGGCAGCTTTTTCACTCTGATACCGCTACTCAAT
>CAZKMH010000251.1:0-5774 GCA_964553395.1 uncultured Rikenellaceae bacterium
ATATGGAATCTACAACGTATTATAAGCCGTTTTATTAAACGTTTTATTAAACGTTTTATTAAACGTTGATTTTTTATTCATCCTCAAACCCTGTATCTTTTCGGAGTTTTTTAATTTTAGCCCGGATCTTTTTACTTTGAAGCCGTTCCTTTTTTGACGCTCCCGATGGAGTTGTTGCTTTTCTTTCCGGCTTCTCAGTAAGTGCAGAAGCAAGAAGCTTAAAAAATTTTTCATCAACTTTCTTTCTGTTCATCAGCTGGGATCTCTCTGATTGTGAAACAATTAACAATTCACCATCGGAGTTTATCCTGTTCTTCAGAACAGTAAGTATCTTTTCTTTTTCATTTTCCGACAGGTATGCAGAGTTCCTGACTTGAAACCGCAATTCCACCTTTGTATTGACCTTGTTGACATTCTGACCGCCCGGTCCGCCAGACCTTGAGGCTGAGTAAATCAACTCATTCAACGGTATTCTACCTCTTAATTCTTCGGGACTCATCTTAATGACTATAGAAAGAAAAGTGCAACCCCGCAAACACTTATTACTGATCCTGCTATTTCCGGCAGGGTTACCTTTTGTTTGTATAAAAATATAGCAGGGATCAGGATGAACACCGGAACAACTGCCATGATTGTCGAGGCTATACCTGTTTTGGTATATTTCACGGCTATCAGTGAAAATGAAACCCCAAGAAACGGACCAAAGAAGGCGCCCAGTGAAAGTGTTTTCATTCCTGTGGTATCACGGGCAGCATCCCTGACTCTTTTCCATCGCTTCAAAACGGTAACGACCAGGGCAAACCCTGCAATACCGGCTATTATCCTTATCTGCGTTGCAGAAAAGGGATCGTAATCTTTCATTCCGAACTTGCTCAGTACCAATCCAAGTGCCTGCCCGAGAGCACCTCCCAGTGCATATAGTATACCAATGGGAGCAAGCTTAAGGGTGAGCTTTTCATCCCCGCCGTTCCGTGAAAAGATTGCGAGAGCAATGCCTGTGAATGTAAGGGTCATTCCCAGAAAATTCAGAAGTGTGAGACGCTCTCCGATAATTATCCAGCCGAACAAAGCAGTCATGGGAGGAACCAGTGTCATGATCAGCATCGAAAACCTCGATCCTATAACAGTGTATGATTTGAACAGAAAATAATCACCAAAGACAAAACCAACCAGTCCTGATAAAGACAACCAGAACCAGTTTTCAGGACTGGCATCCAGCGGAAACAGCATTTTTCTCCGCAAATAGATCAGAATTGTGAGGAATATAAATCCGATAAAGAGCCTCAGAATATTAACTGTCAGAGATCCCAGCCTCCGGCTTGCCGATTCAAAGGCAAGGGCGCTTATGGTCCAGAAAAGTGCCGTCAGGAGAGCTGCAAACTCGCCCAAATGGTTTTCAATGAAATTCATCCGGATGAAAAACCTGCCTCTTAGTTCTGTTCGTCAAATTCAAAAGTATATTCTCCGGATCCTCTTACAAGACCAATATTTATGCTTTCATTTGTTTCTTCAGCAATAATAATATCATCCTTTACATCAGGCAGAGGCAAACCATTCTGCCTGATCTTTGCCGGATCATTTACAGGCAGGATAATTGTTGCATCGGAATTAGCCGGGATTTTTACATTCACAATAATTTTTCCGTCTTTTCTTTCCCAGCCTGAGGCAATGGTTCCGTACGGACCCTCATATGTTGCCTTTGAATACTCCAGCTTTTTTGTCGGGTGTGGCCGGAGCAGAAGATGCCTGTACCCCGGATCTCTGGTTTCCAGTCCGGCAGATACCCTGTACATCCAGTCACCAATTGCACCATATGCATAGTGATTAAAGGAGTTCATACCCGCATCCTGGAATGTACTGTCGGTTTTCTGGCCATCCCATCTTTCCCATATTGTAGTTGCACCCATTTTTACCGGATAGAGCCATGAGGGATAGGTTTCCTGCAGCAACAGATCATAGGCAACATCAGTATAACCGGCACGCGTAAGTTCATGACATATATAAATAGTACCGAGAAATCCTGTTGAGAGATGGTTTCTGCGACTCCTTATGTCGTTCACAAGAAAGGCTGCTGCTTCATCCCTGAGTCCATCAGGAAGCAGTCCGAATTTCAGTGCAAGGATATAGGAGGTCTGAGAACAGGTCCCGACCCTGCCTGCCGGCGTTACATACTCCCTGATAAACACCTCCTTTATTTTATTGTACAGATCAGTATAGGTTTTAACATCATCAGTTTTGCCAAGCACCCTGGCAGCTTCGGCCAGCAGGCTGGTTGAGTATGCAAAATATGCCGTTGCAATGAAGTCAGGCTCTGTATATCCGTCTGCTGCCGTATGACTGTTCACCGGCGGATGATAGAACAGCCAGTCGCCATATTTGCTTCCTCCCTTCCACAAATATGTGTCACCCGCTTTTTTCCTTATATATTCAACCCACTTCTTCATGCCCGGATACTGATTTTCGAGAAGTTGCTTATCACCATAGACTGTGTACATTGTCCAGGGAGTTATGACTGCAACGTCACCCCATCCTGCTGATGGCTGTGCCGTTGTTGCATCCTGTTTGTTAAGAACATCAGGAATAACATCGGGAACCTCACCACCTGGTTTCTGGTCAAGTGCCACATCCTTCAGCCATTTGGTGAAGAATGGTGCAACATTATAGTTGAATGCTGCAGTCCTGCAAAATGCCTGCGCATCGCCTGTCCACCCGAGTCGCTCGTCCCTTTGCGGACAGTCAGTCGGTACATCAAGGAAATTACCTTTCTGTCCCCATACTATATTATGCTGAAGCTGATTCAGCAAAGGATTGGAGCTTTCGTAAGTTCCCGACTTCTGCATATCGGAATGAACCACAATCCCGGTGATGTTGTCTGTTGTCAGTGTGCCGGGGAAGCCGGTAACCTCCAGATACCTGAATCCCATAAATGTAAAACGGGGCTCCAATATTTCTTCTCCGGTGCCGGCAAGGGTAAGTGTAAGCTGAACCTTTGCAGCTCTCAGGTTTTCGGTATAGAACTCCCCGAATTTATCAAGAACCTCGGCATGCCGGACTTTTATAACAGTACCTCTGGGGCCGGAGGCTTTCAACCGGATCCAGCCGACCATATTTTGTCCCATATCAACAAGCAGGCTCCCTTTTGGAGAGCGGAAGACCTTTACAGGTTTGATCTCTTCAATTTTACGAATGGGTGAACCTTCAGATGCGACAAGGTTGTCCCTGTAGTTTCCGATTCTTACTTTTTTCCAGCCGCTGTCATCATAATCGGGCTGGCTCCATCCGGTAAGGCGCTTTGTTGCATCATAGGTATACCCGTTATATATATCATTCATTCTGATAGCCGGGTCGTTATGACCTTTCCACGATTCATCGGTTATTATAAGGGTTTCGGTGCCATCTGTATGAATGATCCTCAGTTGCATCAATAGCCCAAGTCTTTTCCCGTAAATTGCCCAGTTATTTCCCCATGCCAGTGTACCGCGATACCAGCCATCACCCAGAAATGCACCAACAGCATTTTCTCCTTTAACTATCTGATCAGTAACATCATATACCTGGTATTGAATCCGTTTGCCATAAGTGGTCCATCCGGGTGTCATGACCTGGTCTCCAACTCTTTTACCATTCACACTCAGGTCATATAAACCATGAGCGGTCACATAAGCAGTTGCTCTGGCAACCGGTTTGCTTACCGTGAATTCCTTCCTGAAATGCGGGGATGGCGAATACCGGTTTGTATCATCTTCGAGTTCAATCCACCTGGCTTTCCATTCCGAAGGAGAGAGCAATCCCATTTCCCAGAATGCCGTCTCGCTCCATTTTGTTGATCTGCCATTATTGTCCCACACTTTTACCTGCCAGAAATATCTCTGAGAGGATTTGAGAGCTGGCCCTCTATAGATCTGCAATGAAGATTCATCAGAAGCCACTTTTCCGGATTCCCAGATAATCTTCGATGACGAAAACTTAGGATCTGTCGCAACCCTCACAGAATATGCGGTTTGTAATATATTATTCCCGCTTCCGGCTATTTTCCATGATAGTCGTGGCTGTATGATATCGATGCCTGTGGGATTGATCTTATGCTCACAGGTAAGGTCCTTTACCATGAGGTTCTGGGCACAAACACTACCGGAAATTAAAATAAACAGTGATAAAAGCTTTAGTGGTTTCATGATGAATCAGGTAATTTTAATAAAGTTCAAGATTATAAAAAATGCTTAAATAAAAATACACAATAAATAATTAATTCCTGATCGAAAGTTTTTAAATTGCGGATCGGTAATAAATTAATCAGAAATGGATCCAATTGGCGGTATATTATTAATTGCTCTTGGCAGTATAGGCGCTGCAAGCTTTTATGTACCTTTCAAGAAAGTAAAAACATGGGCATGGGAGTCCTACTGGATTGTCCAGGGATTCTTTGCCTGGATAATAATACCATGGATCTTCGCATTTATTTTTATTCCCTCAGGAGAACTTATTCCCATTATCAAAGAATCTCCGGCCTCAGCAAAATTTATGGCTGCCTTTTTCGGGATGTTGTGGGGATTTGGCGGACTTACATTCGGTTTGAGTCTCCGGTATCTCGGAGTTGCTCTTGGACAGAGCATAGCACTGGGCCTTTGTGCTGCATTCGGAACTCTTCTGCCTCCGGTAATTGCAGGGGATAGCCTTTTCGCAACAAGGGGAGGAATTCTTACGGTGATCGGTGTTGCTATAACTGTGGCAGGCATAACAATCATAGGTTACGCCGGATCCCTTAAAAGCAAAGAGATGTCGGAAGAGGAGAAAAAAGCTGCAGTCAAGGAATTCGCACTGAAAAAAGGGATCCTTATTGCAATCTTTGCCGGGATCATGAGCGCCTGCTTTAATTTCGGATTTGAAGCAGGAAAACCGATTGAAAACATATGTTTACAGCATGGGGCAAATCCGTTGTTCCAGAAGAATCCTTCATTGATCTTCATTCTCCTCGGAGGATTTATTACCAACCTGGTGTATTGCGGTTTTCTGAACATCAGGAATAAAACTTATAAAGACTACTACACCGTATCCGGAAATATTCTGGCTAACAACCTGTTCTTTACATTTCTTGCCGGCTTGTTATGGTTCCTTCAGTTCCACTTTTTCGGGATGGGTTCGAGCAAACTTCCTGCCGGTATGGCAGTTTTTGGCTGGAGTATCCTGATGGCCCTGAATATTGCCATAAGCAATATCTGGGGAATCATTCTCAGGGAGTGGAAAGGTGTTAAACCAAAAACTATCGTGGTTCTTATTATAGGTATAATAGTGCTTATTCTTTCTACATTCATTGTTAAACTCGGCTAAATAAATCAGATATGCAAAAAAGATTCGGATTCAAAATGAAATTAAACCCGGGCTTTAAGGAAGAATACAGGAAAAGACACAGTGAGATCTGGCCCGAACTTGTGAAAATGCTTAAAGATGAAGGTATCGGCAACTATTCAATATTCCTTGATGAAGAGACAAATATCCTTTTTGCATACCAGGAGCAATCAGGAGAGAGTTCATCCCAGGATCTGGGTACGACTGAAATAGTACAGAAATGGTGGAAATATATGGCCGATATCATGGAAACAAATCCGGATAACTCGCCGGTGACTGTGCCACTGGAACAGGTGTTCTATATGGAATGACTGGTGTGCGGTTTGCGGTGTGCGGTTTGCGGCTTGCGGTTTGCGGTTTGCGGCTTATGGTTGCTACCTGCCGGAAGCCCGTTACCGGACACCTCAATGAAATAATTTAATAGTACT
>CAZKMH010000252.1:0-5757 GCA_964553395.1 uncultured Rikenellaceae bacterium
TATAGTAGCCGGGAACCATCTTCCATCAACCTTAATAACATTGCTCAGGGTTGATCTTTTAAGCAGTTGTCCGCTTTTGGCATAAAGTTCTTCTTTTAGCGGCACATACCTCTCCCTGTCGATCCAGATTTTTCGCTTCGCATATGCAACGTCTTCCACTTTGGCAGTCAACTCAAGTATCCAGGTTTGTCTGTCATCAATAATATCATTGCCAATCACCCTGGCAGAATACACATCGATCAGTTTTCTGTCGTCCATCATATCCTCGTATGACAAGTCTGATCCCATAACAGACTGTCGGAGCATGTGACCTGATATTTGAATTGTCCTGTCGGTTGAAGGTGAGTATATCCAGAGCTGGTTTTCAAGTTTAAGCATTTTAGTACCCTGTTCGCGTGGGGGAGATAAATACTCCGTAAATGATTTTTTATCCCCGACTGTGTATGATTTAGATGTGATGATGCGGCTGCCGCGTTTACCCTTTATGGTCATTGTCGACTCAAATATTCTGTTTGTTGATGACATGTTTTTATCAACCTTATCAATAATTTCTTCTGCTGAAGGTTGAGAATATCCGGTAACAACAAGTGATATTAATATTATTGTTAATTGCGCTTTCATAAGTATTTTTTTTAAATATCAGCCATTAAGCTTCCAGTTCTTTAAACAGTTGCGCTGTCTTTCTCTTATATATCCCTATACCGGAAAGCATCGTTCCTGCTGCGGTTGAAATCACACCCGGTATAAATCCGATATAAAAATCTGGTGGAGTGATCCTTGCGCGCACAATATTAGGCATCATGATCCCGGTTGTGGCATTTTTTGTGAATTCACTGATGTCCAGGCCATAGGTCTGCATCAGCCATGAGAGTCCCAGTCCGACTCCCGTTCCTATAACTGTTCCTGCAATGCCGATCATTAATGATTCGCTGATCATTGAACGGTATATATGGCCCTTTTCCTCGCCTATAGCGATGCGTATCCCTATTTCGCCATAACGTCTTAAGCCGCCGAGCAGTCCGGCATTCCATAACACAAGCGACATGGCGATCATAAAGATTAAGGTTATAATAGATCCCATACTGTCTGCCAGACCGACATATAGTTCAAGGCCCTCCTGGTCCCTGAGTCTGACCATTACAGGTGAAAATTCGTCGCCTTCCTTTACAAATTTATCATCGAATTCTGCCAGGACAGGTGCTGCAGTTTCATCGTCATAATAACCGTTTCCAAAAAATCCAAGTATTTCACCGGCGGTATCCTCCATATCCATCGCCCTCTGAACATCAGATATATCGGCGATGACGCTCCCCCGGTCCAGTCCGGTATTTCCAAAACGGATAGTCCCGGAAACGGTGAAATTACTGATGGACATACTGCCGTTCATTGTAGAACCTATCAGGGTGACCTCGTCTCCCGAATTAACATTTAATATCTGTGAAAAGTCCTCGCTTAGTAATACTTCACCTGCAGCTTCCGGAAGATTCCCCCTGGCCAGAGATTTAGCAAGGTTCAGCCGATCAGCCTCTTTGGATTTCTCTGAGAACAGGTCAAGTCCGATGCCCATTGCAGGTCCCTGGCTTTTTGTCTCTCCATTTTCATCCGGCACATCAATCAGTCCGCCGAATTTTATGCGGCTAACCCATTCCATCTCAGGAAAAGTTTTTTCAAGAACATCTTTCAGGCTATCAACTCCAATCAGTGCCAGATCATTTGGTACCTGGTCCATATTTTCTGCATATGCTCTTGTCATTACCTTAACATGTCCGGTATTAAAACGGGCTGTCTGTTCAATCATATCCACCATGATTCCGTTTATGTAACCACGCATGAATACCGCCAGCATCACGCCAATAGCAACCACTATCAGGGGAAGCAGGCTCCTGCTCCTGTCCCGTATAAGGCCTTTTAACAAAAATCGTATCATTGTAATTTCCCCCTTAAAGCTTCTGTTGGATTCATTTTTGCAATTTTTCTCGATGGCCAGTAACTGACAATGGTTGTGGCAAGCAGAACCACCAGCGTTGTTCCGGCTATTAAAGTGACGCTATAGACCGGATACATGGTATCGGCAATGGCAAATCCATAATCGGCTGAAGATAATCCAAGAGAAATCCCTTTTTTGGCAAACCACATCAGGAATGGTATGCCGTATATGGCTCCGGTAATAGCAGCAAGAACCGCATGCATGGCTCCTTCAACCGTAAACAGCATTACTACCTCTTTTCTCGTATATCCAAGGGCAACATAGGTGCCTATTTCCTTTTGCCTTCTGAATATTGAAAGTACCTGTGTATCAAAAATTGCAAGGAGCGCCAGGATAAGAAGTATGACATAAAAAACAGACTGACCCACAGATTTAGTTTTTATCATTTCATCTATCTCGCTCACAAGGGTTTTGTAGGTCATCAGTTTCCAGTTTTCTTCTTCACTCCTTTGGTTCCCGGCATCGCGAAATGTAAGAATGGTTGCCTCGCCCGGCATCAATACCATCGATTGCAGACTATCAAGCGGGATCCAGACCTGGGCAAGATCGACTGTAGGTACATTAGTCGCAAAAATACCTGTGATACATATTTCAGCAGCATCAAAGGTGCCATTTGTATCCCGCCACCTTACGGTTACGTAGTCACCGGCTTTCAGCTTATTTACCCTTGCCATATTTCCACCGATTATTGCCGGTATGGCTCCGACTGCTGTGTCAAGCTTACCGGTAGGCAACTCAAGGAGTGTTTGTTCAGGATCAATACCTTTTATTTGTATCGCTTGCATCCTTCCTTCAGGATAAATTGTACCCTGGGTGATCAGAACAGGGACCATATCTCCTCTTTCAATCTCTCCGGAAAACTGTGTGGGAATAGCTGAATGTGCATCATTCAGAGTAAATGCATCGTACGGATCATAATTTACATTCCAGTATTGTCCTCCGCCGATTTCCCAGTCAGTCATATCTTTCTTTGCCTGACGGTCCCATCCGACCAGAATGCCCTTGGCCGCAATAATGATCACAAAGGAGAACGACAATACAATGACATTGAGCCAGGTTCTGAGACCTGCTCCAATGAGATTTTTAAATGCCAGCTTTATTGCCAGTTTCATCTTTTTATGTTTTATACCGTTTCAATTTTATCTACCAGTCCATCCTTCAGGTAAATTTTTCTTTTCAGGTATCCGATCACCTTTTCATCGTGCGTCGCAAAAAGAAAAGTCGTCCTTAGCTCCTCATTTAGTTTCACCATTGTCTGCAGGATATTATGCGAATTGGCAGCATCAAGATTTGCAGTGGGTTCGTCGGCAAGTACCAGGGACGGTTTTTTAACCATAGCACGGGCTATTGCCACCCTCTGGCATTCACCACCTGAAAGCTGAGGTGGTTTTTGCTTCATCTTGTCAGTAAGGCCAACCCATTCCAGGGCATCCATGACCATTTTTGTGCGTTCACTTCCGGTAAAATTAAGAAGCAACAGAGGGAATTCAACATTTTCAAACACTGTATAAACCTGTAGCAGGTTATAACTCTGGAAAATAAACCCAAGCTTTTCCTTGCGGAGCCTTGCCGCTTCCCTGGCTGAAAGGCTGGCAACAGATTTATCCATTACTATCGCTTCCCCGTCAGAAGGAGTGTCAAGCGTACCAATGATATTAAGCAAAGTTGTTTTTCCTGAGCCACTAGGCCCTATTAAACCAGTGAATTCACCAACACCAAGAGTCAGATCGATGCCCTTTAATGCCATAAACTCACCCTTCCCCATCGGGAACATTTTGGTAAGTTTTTTAGTTTCAATGATTAAATTGTCATTCATTATTTATTGAATTATATGCATTTTCTAATGGTTATAAACCAGCATAAATTGAATACCACTGCCTGCGAATAACATTTCACCGGCTCCCTGCGTCGGGATGTAATACTCTTTTGGATTTAAGTAACCCATAAGGTAGATCGTGATTTTTTTGAACTGTCTCTGCCAGTTCAGAAAATTGTATGCCTTACTGTTTGTCCAGTCATAATAAACAATTGCACTCAGATTATCGAACATACCTATCGGGTAGGTAAAGCTCAGAAGTGAAAATGTAGTCACATTTCCGAATTCAAACGGATTTTGATCAACGGAAGCTATAAGCTGTTCATAAACAATAGTCAGTCCGTTGCCTATTCCGAAAGTATAGTCAACACCAAGATTGATTGCCTCCTGGTTGCGGTAGTTTCCTGTTTCTGCGTTATAATTTGACCACGATGTCTCAATCCACCAGCCAACAATCATATCAAATTTCACATCAAATCCAAATCGGTTCTCGGGAATATTGTCCGCCTCCGTTATTGAATCCGGGAGCGTAGTTCCATCAGCAACACGATGGTGGTAAGATAATCCTGCTTCTCCTTTCGGAACAGAGACCTGAAACCTGCCACCGAATTCCGGGACATTCTTTTTTGATCTTAAAGTCTCCCATCCTTTAAGATTTTCATTACCATACAATCCCCACAGCCAGATATTGGCATTATTCAGAAAATAGTAACGGGCAAGCAAGCCCCATACTCCATCTGTAAGCTTAAGAGGATCGCGGGGATCTATCTGATCAAACCACATCAATGGCCTTAACAGTGAAGCAGAACCAAAGTTTATTTTCTGCAGGCCGGCCCGTAACTCAAACTGGTTTGTGGAATACCTGGCCCAAAGGCGGTACGGTTTAATGTCTCCACTGAATTCACTTTTATCAAAGAACCTTACGCCCACATTCCCGAACAGGTTCGCTGAAGCTTCAAGATCAAACAGGCTTTTATCATTCCACCTGTGTCCGAAATTAAACTGTGGTATATATCTCACCCCGCTCATCCATGGCAGATTGTTGCTGCCATTATAATGAGTATAAGCCGATAATTGTCCTTTAAAAGTAACTGTGTCCTGCGCGATTCCTTCAGGAATGGTAACCACAGCTAAAAGGCTTAATAATATGTATTTCCGGATCCTCATTTTTATTCATGCGGAATAATACCATAAATCATCAGATTAGCAAATTCCATGATCAGCTCCTGCCGCGAGCTGTACATACTGGTAACACTTTCGTCTTCCATCAATTCTGTCAGTTTATGCTGTACTTTAATAAACAGTTCAGGATTGAAATCATTCCTGAAAATGCCTTGTTCCTGAGCCTTTATGTAATCATTCTTAAGTAAATCCCATGCCTGACGTGTTCTTTCCTCAACAAAGGCCGACAGTTCCGGATTACTTCCAGTGTAGAAATCCTGCATAAACTCGGGACTTATATCATTCGTGCTCTCTAACTTCATCAACAGTATTTCCTTTACCTTCGCAGCAGGTGAACCGATGCTTTGTATTATTTCCCTGAACCGGTTTTCCCCTGCTTCAACCACATCATTAAAGATGGTTTTTGCCAGTTCAGTTTTATTCGGGAAATATTTGTAATAGGTCATTTTACTGACATTGGCTTTCCTGCAGATCTCTTCAATTGAAACCCTCCTGAAACCATGTTTCCAGAATAACTCCCTGGCTTTATTTATTATATCAGAATATTTCTGGCTGGTTTTACTCATTTATGTATGCATACATTTATTATGCAAATATACGATTTATATATAATTTAATCTTAAACGTATATTTATTTTAATAAATGCCCATTATTCTTTGGCTGATTCGGGCAGTGTTATTTGCTCTACCTTCGCTAAGGTTACGGTGAACACAGTTCGTCCGGTGTAATCTTTGTGGTGGTGCTTATTTAAACAATTTTAATTAATTATTG
>CAZKMH010000253.1:0-5741 GCA_964553395.1 uncultured Rikenellaceae bacterium
TGTAACCTGGTCCATATAGAGGACTGCATCTCCCGCTTTTGCTACCAAAACTCTTTTTACATTATTATTATTTCTGCAACCAGCTGAAATAAAGATAATTAACAAGAGCAACACGAGCCTATTCATCTTTTAAACTCTTTTTAACTTCAGCAAGTACCGCATTGTCAATCCTAACGCTGTATTTTTCCTTTAATTGCGCAATCCATTCATTCTCGAGATATTCCTGATACCCCGACATCATCTCACCACGGACTTCCTCCAGAGGTAAAGGAGCAGGTTCTATTATCCTGTTAATGACAACAAGTGAAGGATTGCCTTTGATCTTTGCTGTCTGGGCGCTTTTAATCCATTGTACCCTGTCAATTTCAGGATCGTCCCCCGTAAACCATGTCCCTTCGGTAATAAACAGGAGGGAGTCAATTTTCCTGTTGAATTTACTAAGCATCAGTTTATCACAGTCAGCTTTTCTTGAGTATTTCCTGTATGCAGATGCCAGCTTATTCACTCCGTTTACCGATCTCAGCGAATAGATCTTCGCTTCAATACCTTTCCGGCTTAAGAAATTTTGTTTATGGTCCTCATAATACCTGATCAAACCGGCAGAATCCTCCTGTACCCTGTTCCAGACTTTCCGGGAAGAGACCTCGAACAGCAGAATTCCATCGTGAAATTCGTTCATCAGGTACCGGAAATCCGGGTATTTCTTTTCGAGAACGGAATTTTCATAATTTATTATCTGGTCAGATACCATACTTTCGATTGACTTATCGATGAAATCCACCGGATCTTTTGTTATTATTCTGGAACCTCTTTTCTCAATGTAAGAAGCGAATTCCCTGGTAGAAAGCTTCTGGTTTGCATAAGTATAGAGGTAACCTGAAGGCATGCCGGTTCTGTTATATTTAGTCAATCCCATGATTACCAATGTATCAGTATTGCTGACAAACCAGCCATAAGCAGTCTGATTAATTCTGAATTTATACTCATTTTTCAGTCTTTCGACTAATGATCTCCTGCTTAAGGAATTGAGGTACGACTGGTTTATCCTGCTTTCGAGAAAAGATTTCAGCTCGTCGTAAGAGCCATGGGGCTTTTTATCAAGTAACTTTATTATATGCCAGCCATAAGGTGTCCGCACAGGTTTTGTATATTTCCCGGTATCTGCTATTGAAAGTGCTGCTTCGGCAAATTCAGTAATGATCTCCCCGGCACCAAACCAGTTGAGCTTTCCGCCTGTGACGGCAGATTCTTTATGGTCAGAGTATTTTGATGCGAGTGCACTGAATGATGCCCCGCTCTCAAGTTCCCTGTAAATATTGTTTATCGATTCTTCCACGAGCCTTGCTTCTGTTTCATCTGTTCCGGGAGGGCAGGCTTTCATAATATGCGCAACCAGAACTTTACCTCTGGCGGGTTTTTTATCGGCAACCCGGATTATATGATACCCGTAAGGGGTTCTTACAGGATTTGATATTCCACCTTTATTCAGATCATAGGCTGCATCTTCAAATGGCATTATCATCTGGAAAATTGTGAAATAACCCAGATTACCTCCGTTTATTTTCACTGATGGATCGTCGGATGCACCGCGTGCCACCTGTTCAAATGGTTCTCCGTTTACAATCCGTTCCCTGATGCCGGCAGCCTTCTGCCAGGCTTCCAGCGTGTCGGCCGGTTTTGCACCCTCGGGACAATTTATGAGAATGTGCCAGGCATTTATTTCGGTAAGCGATCTCTTGTATGTTTTCCGGAGTAACTGCTCTTTTTTCTCTGTATCGGTAAGATAGTTTTGTGCGAGCTGATTCCTGTAACCGTTAAGCTCATTGCGGAACGACCTGGTGGTGTCTAATCCCTGGCTGACAGCATCTGCAACCTTTAATTTGAAAGTAATGTATTGCTGAAGGTAACCATCGACATCGGGTTTGCTTTCCACCCCAATGCTTTTATTGTACATCCTGATAAATTCCCCGGCTGGCACCTCTCTGCCTGCCACTGTCATAACGGATTTATCGTTAAGTACCTGCGCCTCGCATAAAACGGGTACAAACAGAAAAAATACAACGGGCAAAGATGATCTGAATTTCATCAGGATTGGCTGATTCAGGTTATTCGAATAATTTTCTGCTATAATTCGGAGACTCCCTGGTTATCGATACATCATGCGGATGACTTTCGATAATTCCCGAATTGGTTATCCGGACAAATTTAGCCTCTTTTTTCAGGGTTGCGATATTTTTGGCACCGACATACCCCATACCGGCCCTTAATCCTCCCATCATCTGGTAAATGACTTCCGAAAGGGTTCCTTTATATGGCACCCGTGCTGCAATTCCCTCAGGGACAAGCTTCTGGATGTCATCTTCAATATCCTGGAAATAGCGGTCCCTCGAACCCTGCTGCATTGCTTCAATTGAACCCATGCCCCTGTATGCCTTGAACTTGCGGCCGTTATAAATTATAGTATCTCCGGGTGATTCCTCAACGCCGGCAAAGAGAGAACCTGCCATTATCGAATCAGCACCGGCTGCGATAGCCTTTATAATATCGCCGGAGTATCTGATACCACCATCTGCAATTACCGGCACTCCTGATCCCTCAATCGCTTTGGCCACGTTGTATATTGCTGATAGCTGAGGTATTCCCACTCCTGCAATGACCCTTGTTGTACATATGGACCCCGGTCCGATACCCACCTTAACTGCATCGGCGCCCTCGTCAACAAGCTTTTTAGCGGCTTCCCCGGTTCCGATATTTCCAGTTACGATTTCCGTTTTCGAATATCTTTTCCTGATTTCTTTCAGGATCTTAATTACATTTTTTGTATGGGCGTGAGCAGTATCGATAACTATTGCATCCACGTTCGCATTAACCAGAGCTTCAACTCTTTCAAGTGTATCAGCTGCAATTCCGACCGCACCAGCCACCCTGAGGCGTCCTTTATCGTCCTTGCATGAATTCGGGCGGTCTTTGATCTTTGTTATATCCTTGTAGGTAATGAGCCCGGTCAGCTTTCCGTTTTCGTTTACCATGGGCAGTTTCTCTATTTTGTGTTTCTGCAGGATCTTTGCAGCAGCTTCGAGGTTGGTCTCATGATTGGTTGTTATCAGGTTTGTGGTCATCACTTCAGTTATTTTTCTTCTGCGGTTGTTTTCAAAGCGAAGATCCCTGCTTGTTACAATACCTTTAAGAATACCATCCTTGTCAACAACCGGTATACCACCAATCTTGTATTCGCTCATAAGGTTCACAGCTTCGGCGACTGTGGCTTCAAGGCCAATAGTAATAGGTTCGAATATCATTACATTCTCAGCCCTTTTTACCTTTTTAACCTGGCCGGCCTGCTTTTCGATGCTCATGTTTTTGTGGATGACGCCTATCCCGCCTTCTCTGGCTATAGCGATAGCCAGATCATCTTCTGTAACAGTATCCATTGCAGCCGAAATTACCGGTGTGTTTATCCGGATATTCCGGGTGAACATGGTATTCAGGTCAACCTCCCTTGGGAGCACTTCTGAGTACAGAGGAATCAGAAGAACATCGTCAAATGTTAGCCCTTCAAATAATATTTTATCTATAAATGATGACATCGGACAGGATATTAAAATTTGACGCGCAAATTACGAAAAATTCATAACTCTTGAAATAGCCAATCCTGTAACCCGCTGTAAAAAATTGAATAACAGTTACTATTTTTGCATACAAAGTAAATTTCATATCGCCGGTACAGATGAATATTGAACCATACAAACAGGTTCTGACCAGATACTGGGGATTCACGTCGTTCAAACCGCTGCAGGAGGAAATCATCATTTCTGTTTCGGAAGGCAGGGATACTCTGGGGCTGATGCCGACGGGCGGTGGCAAGTCGATTACTTACCAGGTACCGGCTTTAGTTAAAGAAGGTATATGCCTGGTCATCACTCCGCTTATTGCATTGATGAAAGATCAGGTTAACCGGCTTAATAGTCTGGAAATAAGATCACTGGCGATACACTCGGGAATGTCGGGCGAAGAGATCGACATAGCTATTGAGAACTCAATTTATGGTGATTACAAGTTTCTTTACATTTCTCCTGAACGAATTTCGACAAGAATATTTCAGTCACGGCTGCCGCGTTTGAATATTAACCTGGTAGCTGTTGATGAAGCTCATTGCATATCCCAATGGGGTTATGATTTCAGGCCATCTTATCTGAAGATCGCATCAATACGCGAATTCATTTCCGACAAGGTCCCCTTCCTGGCCCTTACCGCTTCTGCAACAACTGCCGTTACAGAGGATATTATGAAAAAGCTGATGTTCAGGGAAAAAAATATCCTCCGGACAAGCTTCAGGCGGAAGAATATCTCTTATCTCGTCAGGAGAGCAGAAGATAAAGGGACCTGGCTTATAAATACCATTCTGAAAGTGAAGGGCAGCGGGATAGTTTACGTACGGAGCAGGAAGAGATGCAAGGAGGTTGCCGAGCTATTGCTCTCCAGGGGGATCAATGCCGATTTTTACCATGCAGGCCTGCCGTCTGAGCTCCGCGACAGGAAGCAGGTATCCTGGACTGCAGGTGATACCCGCGTTATTGTTGCAACCAATGCGTTCGGGATGGGCATTGATAAAGCAGAAGTCAGGTTTGTAATTCATTGGGAGATGCCTGATTCAATCGAGGAGTATTTTCAGGAGAGCGGGAGGGCAGGACGTGACGGTAAACCTGCTTATGCAGTACTGTTATATTCAGGTAGTGATAAAAGACATCTGGAAGACTCCATAAGGAGAAAATTTCCACCGGTCGCGAAAATAAAGGATATCTACGAAGCTCTCTGCAATCATCTCAGAGTGCCGGAGGGAGCGGGGAAAGACAATGTATTTGACTTCAGTATGCAGGATTTTGTTTCGAACTACAGACTTCCTGTAATTGAAACATTCAACAGTCTTAATTTTCTGCAAAGGGAAGGGTATATAGAATTTACCGAAGAGATCAATAATCCATCGAGAGTCCATTTTGTTGTTGGCCGGGACGACCTTTACAAGTTTCAGGTGGCAAATGCAGCGTTTGACGGTTTCATAAAACTGCTTCTGCGATCCTATACCGGTATGTTCTCAGAGTTTGTAGTAATAAACGAGGATTCCCTTTCAAGGAAATCAGGATTAACCCGTGATGCGATTTATAAGTTCCTGATCAAGCTCTCATCAATGAATATTATCCGGTATATCCCGGGAAAGAAGACAGCACTTGTAATATTCACTGAAGAAAGGCTCGAAAGGAAAGCACTTCTGATATCCGCGAAGAATTATCAGCAGGTGAGGGAGAAGTACATTTTCAGGGTGAATAAGATGATCGACTATGCCGATTACAACACGAAATGCAGGTCGGAAATGCTGCTCGATTATTTCGGGGAGGAGTCGGACCGGTGCGGGATATGTGACGTCTGCCGCGAACGGAATGAGCTCGATCTGAGCAAGTATGAGTTTGATCTCATACTTGAAGAGATCAAGGAGTTACTGGTGGGTCAGAAATATGATTCAAAGGAGCTTGTAAGCAGGGTAAGTCTTCCGGAAGAAAAAGTGATCAAAGTATTGAGGTGGCTTCTCGATCACAATAAGATCATCCTGGATGACAGACACCTCCTTTCCTGGAGGGAACCGGATCTCTTCTCAAGATAAAGAGATAAGATCTACGTATTAAAAGGGCTTTGTTATGTTTTATAACGCATCTATTCTACTTAAACCCCCTTTCCCGTTTCCCCCA
>CAZKMH010000254.1:0-5727 GCA_964553395.1 uncultured Rikenellaceae bacterium
CATTATGATATTGTGACCTCCGGCAGCTGCAACTTCAAGTGCTCTTTTAACATTTTCCTGGCCTCGTACGTCTGAAAAGTCGACATCGTACTTATTGGCCTCACTGTTGAAGATCTCAACCAGGTCGACCGAAACCGGGGTAAAGATCCGGGTGCCGTTGAAGAAATCAACCACATCCCCCAGGGACTCCATTCCATACACCATGAGCCCGTTAACAACAGCCGCCTCCCGGGCATTTTTTACAGGAACAATAACCCCTTTGAAGCCTTCCTCCCTCGCTCTCAGGGCAATCGGCAGCACGCCTCGTACAGGCTGCAGGGTACCGTCAAGTGACAACTCGCCCATTATTACAAATGATTCAAGCTCGCCTCTTACAATCTTTTCATCTGCTGCCATAATCCCTATTGCAAGGGGCAGATCATAGGAAGATCCCTCCTTCCGGATATCGGCAGGAGCCATATTTATCACCACCTGCCTCCCGGGCCAGTGAAAACCCAGGGAGCGGAGGGCAGATTCAATTCTCTGCTGGCTCTCCTTGACAGCCACATCAGGCAGCCCTACAAGAAAAAAACGGAAACCGCGCGACACATTAACTTCTATCGTGACTGTGACGGCATCAATGCCCATTACGGCACTGGCAAAGGTTCGGATCAACATAATACTATATTTTTAGCACGTTCGGAAATACAGTATCAAATATAAAATTAAAAAAGATAAAAGACAAAGGGAAAAAGGTAAAAGTAGCATCTTCCTCCGGCCGCCGGATTCGTCGCGATTTTTACTGTGTTCCTGCCGGCTTCTCATGGTCCTCAAGTAGAATTCGCACCTGCTGCATGCTCTCCGGATTATCGGCAATTATGACAAGCTTGTCGTATGGTTCGATCACTGTGGCTCCGTTCGGTGTGATGAACTTACCCTTACGCTTTATCATTGCGATCAGCACTGATCTGGGAAAGGATAAATCCACAATTTTCTTTCCCACAACATGCGAATGTTCATCTATATCAACCTCTGTCAGTTCCGATTTAATTGTATCGGACAGTTCGACATCGAGTGGGGTCTTTTGTTTGGCTTTTTCCGGGACAGCCACGCCGAGCCATTTTGCAACCAGCCTTATTGTCGTTCCCTGTAGAAGCACGGATGTAAGAGAGATAAAGAATACAAGATTGAAGATCATCGGTGATTTTTCAATTCCTGCCAGGAGGGGGTATGTTGCAAACACAATGGGGACAGCTCCCCTGAGCCCGACCCACGACATAAAAGTTATGTTCTTGATCCTGACCCTGAAAGGAAGGAGACAGGCAAACACGCTAAAGGGCCGCGAAACGAACATCAGGAATGCAGAAACGAGAAGTCCGATGCCCAGAACCGGTACTATATGACTTGGGAAGACCAGCAATCCCAGTGTAAGGAAAAGCACAATCTGCATGAGCCATGCAATTCCGTCAAAAACCTGGGTGATCGTCTTTTTGTGGATGAGGTATTGATTTCCCAGGTATATTGCAGTCAGGTAAATTGAAAGAAAGCCATTGCCTCCCAAAAACTCGGTAAAGGAGAATGTGAAGAACATAAGGGCAATAACTATTACCGGATACAGGCCTGTGAAATCAAGATTTATCCTGTTTATGAATTCCTTGCCGAGCTTGCCGACAACAAAGGCAACCGTACCTGCAATAACAACCTGCTTTATAAACATGGGCAGGAGATTTGCAGCTGAATGATCTTCCGACATCATGATCCCCATCACCGATATTGTGAGGAAGTATGCCATCGGGTCATTGCTCCCGCTTTCAAACTCGAGGGTTGCACGAATATTCTTTTTAAGCCCTATCTTCTTTGATCTTAATACTGCAAAAACAGCTGCAGCATCTGTCGATGATACTATGGATCCCAGGAGCAAGCCCTCTAAAAATGTAAAGTCAGTAACTGCCCAGACAAAGATCCCCAGCGACACGGCGGTCAGAAAAACCCCTATTGTAGAGAGGATCAATCCGTGCCATGCAACCGGTTTGATCACCTCCCACCTGGTGTCAAAACCTCCTGAGAACAGGATAAAGTTGAGTGCGATTATTCCGACGAACCTTGCGATGGCCGGATCGTTAAAAGCGATACCTCCAAAACCTTCAGAGCCGGCAAGCATGCCAATTATGACGAAGAAAACCAGGGTCGGGATCCCGAAACGGTATGACAGCCTTCCGGCAAGGATACTTAACAAAAGAAGTACCGATGCTATCAACAGGATATTTTCGTAAGTAACGACCATTATAATTCTTCGTTTGAAGGAATAATTCGCACCTTCCCTCACCTAAAGTACCTGGAGAAGCCCGGATATTTGCCGGGTTTAAATGTAGTTATTTTTTCATTAAAGGAAAATTGCTGATTGTAACATATGTTACATCATTAAAAGATTATTTGTCTTTTTTTTGCAGAACATTTGAGTTATTTATCACGTCTTAATAAACAGATGGGTTTGATGGAATCAATATATTATTAACCAAAACCATAATTATCATGAGTATGTTTTGTTTTCAATGTCAGGAAACCGCGAAAGGAACAGGTTGCACAATCGCCGGAGTTTGCGGAAAATCGGATAAGGTCGCCAATATGCAGGACCTCCTTGTTTTTGTTGTAAAGGGAGTCTCATTTTACAGTTCCAGGCTGAGGGAGTCCGGAGTTGAGAACGAAGCCGCCGACAGGTTTGTTTTCGACGGTCTTTTTATGACTATTACAAATGCAAACTTTGATCAGGAAAGGTTCGTTTCAAAGATCAGGGAAGGACTTAAATTAAGGGATGAGCTTAAAGCCGCGTTTATCAGCGCCGGAGGTAAGCTGCCTGCGAACCTTCACGATTCTGCAACATGGACTGGCAATACGGTTGAGGAATTTGAGGCAAAGAATGTTTCGATTGGTGTACTTGCGACCAAAAATGAAGACGTCAGATCACTGAGGGAACTTGTGGTTTATGGTGTTAAAGGCATGGCAGCCTATACTGAGCATGCATTTAACCTGGGCTTTGAAGATAAATCGATCTACAAATTCATGCAGGAGGCGCTTGTTGCCACTACTGATGATTCTCTTACCGCCGATCAGCTTGTTGCCCTTGTACTTGAGACCGGAAAATTCGGTGTCACTGCAATGGCCATGCTCGACAAGGCTAACACATCAAGATACGGGAATCCTGAAATTACAAAAGTAGATATCGGAGTCAGGAATAATCCCGGTATCCTGATCAGCGGTCATGATCTGAGAGATATGGAAGACCTTTTAATCCAGACGGAAGGGACGGGGGTCGATGTCTATACCCATAGTGAGATGTTACCCGCCCATTATTACCCGGCTTTCAAGAAATATGCCCATTTTGCCGGCAATTATGGCAGTTCATGGTGGAAACAAAAAGAGGAGTTTGAAACCTTCAACGGGCCGGTATTGTTTACAACAAATTGCATTGTTCCGCCAAGGAAAGAGGCGACATACTTCGACAGGGTCTATACTACCGGCGCATCAGGATTTACAGGGTTCAGGCATGTGGGCGACAGGTCAAAGGATGGACGCAAGGACTTTTCAATGATCATTGAACATGCAAAAAAATGCAAGCCTCCCGTGGAAATTGAAAAAGGCGAGATTATTGGTGGATTTGCCCACAACCAGGTACTTGCACTTGCCGATAAGATTGTTGATGCAGTGAAATCAGGCGCCATCAGGAAATTCTTTGTTATGGCAGGCTGTGATGGCCGCATGAAGGATCGTAATTATTATACCGAATTTGCAGCTGCTCTGCCGAAAGATACTGTTATTCTTACAGCCGGATGCGCAAAGTACCGTTACAACAAACTGCAGCTTGGCGATATAAACGGGATCCCGAGGGTTCTTGATGCAGGTCAGTGCAACGATTCATATTCTCTGGCTGTTATTGCACTTAAACTTAAAGAGGTGTTTGACCTGAAGGATGTAAACGATCTGCCGATCGCGTTCAATATTGCCTGGTACGAACAGAAAGCTGTTATTGTTCTGCTGGCTCTTCTTTATCTTGGGATTAAAAACATTCACCTTGGTCCGACTTTGCCGGGATTCCTTTCACCGAATGTTGTAAAGGTGCTTGTTGAGAAGTTTGGTATTGCCGGCATAGGAACAGTCGAGGATGATATTAAGTTGTTTATGAATTAATTGTTTTTCAAAAATTACCCGGGCAACATATTATGGCAGAGGGGAGTCTGAGACTCCCCTCTGCCTTTATGTTTGTATGCCGGGATCAATCTAGATAGCCGAACTGCCTCTTTCACCTGTCCTGATCCTTATGCACTCTTCAAGCGGCACAATGAATATCTTCCCGTCACCCACGGTTCCCCCGGAACCATTGGTTTTTGCCGCTTTAAGAATTGTATTTACTGTAATATCAACAAAAGCATCATTCACCGCTATCTCAATCTTTATCTTTGGTATAAGGTCAGGAATTATTATCTGCCCCCGGTGCAGCTCTTCAATGCGCTGCTGACCATGACCGGAAACCCTGCTTACGGTAATTCTTTTGATTTCAGCTTCAATGAGTGCCTGCCGTACCTTGTCGAGCTGCACTTCACGTATAATTGCCGTTATTAATTTCATGATATGAATTTATTTGGTGTAATTAACTTGGGTTTAACATGCCGTATCCTCTCTCACCGTGATATGTCCTGTCAAGACCGGCCATTTCATCATCCTCATTTGCCCTGAATTTCATTACCTTGTTAAGTAAATAAAGTATAATGAACGTCATAACTGCGGCAAAGACCACTGCGACTCCGACTGCTAGCGCCTGAACACCGAGCTGATTCCAGACTGTCCATTTTCCTCCGGCTGCGGCTGCAGCTTCTGCCATCCATGAAGGCCTAATAAAAAAGGTAAGGAAGAGAGCCCCGATAATTCCCCCTACACCATGGATCCCGAAAGCATCGAGACTGTCGTCGTATCCAATCCTGTTCTTGGCCTGAATAACCATGTAACAGCCCAGTGATGAAATTATCCCCAGTATGAGCGCTCCATAGGGCTGAACCACACCTGCTGCAGGAGTTACAGCAACCAGTCCTGCCAGTATCCCGCTTGCAAACCCGAGTGCCGTGGCTTTTCCCTGGTGGAAACTTTCAATAATAACCCATGTCAGAGCTCCGGCAGCGGCTGCAACCTGTGTTGCGGTAAGAGCCTGAGCTGTGCTGAGTCCGCTTGAGATGCTGCTCCCGGCATTGAACCCAAACCAGCCTACCCACAATAGTCCTGCTCCCAGCATTGTGATTACTAAATTGTTGGGTCTGATAACCTGGTATGGATATCCCCTTCTGGAACCCAGAAATATTGCAGCAACCAAACCACTTACTCCTGCTGATATATGTACAACCGTACCTCCTGCAAAATCAATGGCTCCCTTAGCTCCAAGGTTGAACAGGAATCCATCGGAAGCCCATACCCAATGACACAGGGGATTATAAACCAGGAGACCCCATATTGCAATAAAGAAACAGTATGCCTTAAATGAAACACGCTCTGCAAAAGCACCCGCAATAAGAGCAGGGGTTATAATTGCAAATTTACCCTGGAACATTGAAAAGACATATTCAGGAACACCCGCGTCCAAAATATTGGTGTCGATCCCTTTCAGAAAAAAATAATCAGGATTCCAGCCAAACCAACCGCCCAGCATGTTCCCGCCGAAACCCATGCTGTATCCCACTATCATCAATAGAAAACTTATTATCC
>CAZKMH010000255.1:0-5700 GCA_964553395.1 uncultured Rikenellaceae bacterium
GAAGGAACAATTATTAAGCTCTATCATGTATGGGGCCTTGAAAAGGGTCAGGCAAACTTCCGACTGAGCAGGGTTTACACCTTCAGGCGGATACCAGTATAACAATCCGGTGCTTCTGTCAAGATACCATTCACCCGGTTGGTCTATTTCACAAAAGAGGTTAAGACCGAAATATCGCAAACTGTCTTTATATCCATACCTGTGATATGGTTCACGGATATTGATTGTCCGGGTCACAGTATCAATCCTTTCAACCTTATGATACTCCTCACTCCAGTCCCAATACCAGTAACCACCTACCCTGATATCATTTTCGCCTGCCCACCGGTTCTGGCGTTTACCGGTGTATTCAAAAATACCTTCCTTTGTTCCTTTTACACCAATGTATGTTGGAGGAAGTACTGTTTTGCCTTTTGCCTCTCCGGCGTTGGTAAGCCCTTCATCAGGCCACCGGGCTAATATCTGAAGCCGGCTGTTGCAAAATAATTCAGGTCTTGCACCCAAATCCGTCGGATCACCAAAATCTGATATTCCCGATGTTTTCAGATCAGTTACATACACCTTCCCATGTACCGAGGGATTTAACAAATTAAGTTTTTGTTTCTCTTTCAGTATTTTCCATTTTTTCAACATTTTACTGCCTGTAAATACAGGTTTCTCTCCCTCCATGGCTCTGTAGATAACCGGAGCATTCCCGCTTCCTGAATCTTCGGAGGTGAAAACAACAGGATTCTCCATTTGATAGGTGCCACCTCCAATAAAAACCACTACTGCTTTGTTCTTAGATTCTTTTCTTATATGACGGACAACATCCCTGGCTTTTTCAAGACTTTTTACGGGTGCAGCCCGGGTTCCGGAGTTATTGTCATTACCATTTGGAGAAATGAAAATCTCATGTGTGTCAGCGCCTGTTGAAAATGTGTCAGCAGATGCCAGAGAGAGGGAAAGAGTACGAGAGAGGAGCGCCTCACCAACCATTTTGATAAAATTGTTCCATTTTTCATCTTCGATTTCTCCATCAAGTCCCAGTCTCGCGATCACCATATCCCAGGCGGGAATAACGATACAATTATTGTTATTAAAACCAAGTGCGGCAAAAGTTCCCTCAGGGGCGTCAGGGAATCTTCCGGCGGTCCACCAGTTGAAACCATAGGGTGTACTTTCGTTTGGAACCAGACCCTTAATTTCAGGGGAAGTTGCTTCCTGGACCCATTGAACAGGAATTATTTGCCGGCCTTCCCAGTTTCCCTTATTCAGGAACAACTGACCAAACCTGGCCATTTCCGAGGCTGAAATAAAAATACCTCTGCTTTTATTACCTGCTCCTCCGTTTACAATTATTCCGTCAATTTCTCCAAAATCCTTCCAGTTCCATTTCTCAGGAACCATACCGATGGGAACTGCCACTTTCCTCCTGAAGAAGTTCTCAATTGGTTCCCCGGCTACCTTTGATAAAGCCCTGGCAAACATATTCATGGCCGAGTCCCAATATCTGAATTCCCTGCCGGGACTAAAAAGCGGTTCCGGATCAGGCAAAAATGGAGTATCGGTCTGGCCATGTCCCAGCGCCGGATTATCGCCTTTTGCTTTATAGCCGGAGGTCATGGTGGCAAAATTCCTGAAGGTTACATCGGGGTAATTTTCCCTGAGTTCAGGGAGGAAATTCATGACTTTGCTATCAAGCGAACATTTACCTTCAGCAATCAGGAGTCCCAAAACAGTGCTGGTAAATGATTTGGTACACGACCAGACATTCTGTACCACTTCACTTTCGGTTCCTTTAAAAAGAACTTTGCCTTCTTTTAAAATAACAACTTTGTTTATTCCATCCTTTCCACATACACTTTTCAGGTAAGTTAAAGCACTATCCAGTGCCTGACTGGCATCAGCCTTACACTGTTGGGGCAATTTGTCATTGTAAGAATTTTCTATAGTTGCACCAGACATGCGCCAACTTGAGAAAATAACGATAAAAATCAGACAGCCAGGTATTTTAATTCTCTTTTTCATTTTAGAATATTTCAGTAAAAATAGGTGTAAGTATTCTGGTTACATACCATATTCAGATATTTATATGCCTATATCTTAACCAGCCAACTTCGGCGATACATAAATGCCAGCACCGCCCACCACAGAAGAACGTGGCAAAGCCCGTAAATCAATGAGGCATTTGCGCCACCCAGATGAGGCAGCAGCCCATGGTCGTAGATAAGCATGCTAAGGTTGATGCTCTCCCCGCCATGGGGTACCTTGATCCAGTTAAGAGTCGAGGAAAACAATTGTGAAGCGCACCAGGCTATAATCGCATTGCTGCCAAAATGAATAAACAGTGCCAATCCCTTGCGATGCCCCCGGATGTCAATCCACCAATATGCGACGGCTAACAGCAGCAGCCCCAGTCCTGACGTATAAACGGCAAAGCTTGGGGTCCATAAATTTTGCGAGAAGGGTATCCAATAAACCCAAAACAGACCGAGGACTGTGAGCAGAGTACCTCCCAGGAATATTCTTACAGTTCGCTCCAATGGCTGGCGCTGTGAATAAAGGCAAACCCCCGCCTGATATCCGATCAGTGTGTTGCATGTCGCCGACAGTGTCCCTGATAAGCTTTTGAGTTCAACCTCGTTTGGACGCCACATGAAGGGTCCCAGGATGAGCTTATCCAGCCAGCGACCGAAATTATTATCCCACGACCAGGGATCGGGCCCCTTGCCAGGATAGGGAACAAACGCCATAAGCGCCCAATAGGCAAGCAACAGGATAACTATAGCTATTAATTGACCTTTTAGCTTGAAGTTAAGCACGATAAGCGCAGTGAACAGGTAGCAGAGGGCAATCCGCTGCAGAACTCCCATTATACGCCATGTGCCGAAATTGAACTTCGGATAGATGTTGAGCAGCATACCAATGGCGAACAATAATAGTGCACGCCAGACAACCTTTTTATAGATGAGTTTTTTTCCCCCATTCGTCTTATCAAGCCGTTTTGCAAACGAAAAGGGCATAGCCACTCCTACAATGAACAGGAAGAAGGGGAAAACCCAATCGGTTGGCGTAACTTCATAACCGCCTCCATGGGCCAGAGGACCGTACGCGTTGCCTGATATTCCCTGGTTATTTACAAGGATCATAAATGCTATTGTCGCTCCACGAAAAACATCGAGCGAGAGCAAACGTTCCGAATTATTCATTTTTGTAAGAAGATTGTACTGTTCAGAGGGAAAAATAATATGCAAAATAGAATTTAATCTGAAAAAAAACTAATCCTTCCTGGTATTGAGAAGTTAAGAAGTTCATGAGACCAGCACGACCTACACGACCTGCATGACCTGCACGACCTGCATGACCTGCAAAACAGTCCGCAGGGTAACTTTAAGGTAATGATCCGGTATTAACCGCCCTTGGATGTTGCGAAGGGATCCCGTTGTGATAAATCTCATCCGGGGGCAGTTTCATAACCTTATTGTTGTGTGTCCAGGTAGAGAATAAACTTGTCCTGTCATTATCAGGAAAATCGCGGTACATGATCCCCGGAACACCCCGTTCGAGTGATTCGAGTGAACCGTCGGGTCTGGCAATACACGATGGCCAGGATGAGTAAAATCCGGATGAATTGGCGGCCATCACCCACATCAGATTATCGGATGCCCTGACCCTGATCTCTGCCGGGATAATTTCATCCAGGATCGTTTTCCCGGGATGATGCGCATTATAAAATGAATGTATCATTATTGTTACTCCCTTATGTCTGTAGATATTATACATTTCAGGAAAACACGAATCATAACAAATTAATAGTCCAAGCCTGAAGCCTTTTAATTCAAGAGTTGTTATATGATCCCCCGGAGTATAATATCTCAGATCTCCCCCGGTCAGCATCGATTTATCATACCGGTCAACGATCAGCCCTTCATTGGAAATTACATAAAGGCAATTAAGGGGTTTTTCATTTTCACTTATGTAATGTGCAGAACCGAGAATTATCCAGATATTATTTTCTTTTGCAAGCGACATTATTTCTTTTGTCTCACTGCGCAAGCTTTCCCAGTCATAATCCTGAAACGAAGGAATATCTTTTGGGGGATATCCGGTCAGTGCAGCCTCTGAAAACTGGATAATATCAGCCTTGTTCAATGCAGCTTCCTTAATGAATTTTTTAATGTACCCTGAATTGCTCATTAAGTCGCCTGAAACCGGAATCTGGCATACAGCGATCCTGAGTTTCTCCTGCGACCTTGCTATATTGGCAAAGAGGATCAGGCATGTCAGACACAAAGTGATATACTTAAGGAATCCCGATCTTATCACTGTAAATTCATGATCTTCACTCTCCCTGGTTTTTAATGAATTGTTCTGATATGTTTTCATATTACTAACTAAGTTTGGATATTATCGTCAAATACAATTGAACGTACAAAAATTTTCCCGTCGGATCCCTGCGATGGTTCAGACCGGCATGATGAATCAAATCCTCCCGTAACAACCCAGGTGGCTTATAAAAGTTGACAGGATGAAGATTAAGGTACCGAATTAATGAGCTAAGAACTTTACTCTTACCGTATTAAATGAGTCATTATTATTGCCCCTGCCTGCTCCTGTAAAAACCATTGTTACAGTTCTCCCGTCTTCACTCATCCATTTAGTAGGGAAGCACCAGAAAAAACAATTTGCAGGGATAACATCCGGATTATCATATCCAAACAAGGTTTCATTTGTTGAGTATGACACAGTCGACCAGGGTCCCCATGGATTTTGAGATTCGAATATGCCTATCATACCGGATTCAGGTTTGGAATGTTCGGTTGTTAGCAAATATCTTTTTAACCCGGGATTGTAGCTGATTCCAATGGGTGTTCCGACTCCATTTTTATCAACAAATACTGGTTTTTTATCTTTAACATTCCTGCTCCAGTCTGGTTTTTCATCTTTTATCCCTGAAAAAAACTCATAAGCTTCTCTTTTCATTAACTTCTGTCTGGGAACCCTGAGAAGATAAATCATACCCGGTACCTGTAATTCCGAAACTTTGCCCGTAGTATCTTTATAAATATCCGGATGAACCAGGTAATGGTAAACATACTTATCAATTGCACCTGCATAATTTTTACCGAACTGTAAGATATTTCCGCCTACGAGATCGTCTTCAGGAGTAAATGCCCAGCTGGCAGGTTGCCATGATGCCCCTTTATCACCTGACTTATAAAGTCTGGCTTCAAGTTGATGATCGGCCCAGTTGCCCCAGCCATCCGGTTTGTCAGGATGCACCCAGGTATACAGATTGCCCTTCACACAAATAATGCCCCAGCTTTTGCCTGAAATTTTGGCTTCATATTCGGAACTTTCTTTATGTCCGTATCTGTCATAGCCTTTATAATTATCGTAATCTCCTTCTATTCTGGCAACGCCAAAAGAAACTCTATACTTTTCTGCAAATCCATTTCCATCACCCCATATTCCGTACAAATTATCATCATCTGCCCATGTTAGCTGGAAATTATCACTTCCTTGTGCATGTCGCTGATGAGTTGACCAGTCATATTCTATTCCTGGAATTTTCCGGCTTAAGGGATAAGGTAATTCCTGAGCTTGTAAACACAGGGTTACAAAGAGGAATATGGATCCCGTAACTGTTTTAAAAAATCTCATAAAAGCTTATTTATGCTTAATTGTGATTTAATTTTTGTGCCGATCAAACAAGTA
>CAZKMH010000256.1:0-4563 GCA_964553395.1 uncultured Rikenellaceae bacterium
CTCCCTCCCTTGTCACGGCATTCGGCCAGGTCCGTATGATCCCGTCAGGCTTATATGAACCGTGGAAATCAATCAAAAGGTGATGTGCGGCAGTTTTCTTTACAGCTTCATGATAGAAATTGACCATTTTCTGGTCGTCCCTCTGCATAAAATCCACCTTGACTCCTTTAACACCCCATTTCTCATAAAGTGCTGCGGCAGCATCAATTTCATCCCAGAAAGTTTTCCACACAACCCAAAGAATTACTCCCACATTTTTACTGGCCCCATACCTGCATAGTTCGGGAACGTCTATCTCCGGGATGGAATTAAGTACTGATGTACCGATTTTATACCAGCCTTCATCAAGAATGATATACTCTATTCCGTTTCTTGCTGCAAAGTCAATATAATATTTATATGTATCAGTATTAAGACCTGCCCTGAAATTGACTCCGTAAATATTATTTGCATTCCACCAGTCCCAGGCAACCTGTCCGGGCTTAATCCATTTTGTATCAATGATCTTACAGGGAGCCGCAAGCTTGAATACCAGGTCGTTATCGATTAACAGGCCATCATTTTCGGCTATCACAAATGCCCTCCATGGGAAGCTTCTGGTCCCTTTTGTCCGGGCAATATATCCGGTGGTCTTTGTGACGAACAGGTTACGGTCGCCTTTCAGCTGTTCTGCTTCAGGATACAAAGGATGAACACCTGTAAACTTACCCGCACCTGCACCTCTGAGCCACAACCCGGGATAATCCTCTATGTCAGATTCAGTGAGCAAAACGTTAATGCCATTCGCATTGAAAAGAACCGGAAGGCTGGCAAGATGTTTTTCTTTCAGCGTGTCGGCAGATGAATAAATATATTTCCTCTCATTGTGCGACATGAAGCTCTCCTCCAGAGGGTACCATGTTGCAGACGCTGAAGGAAACTTCAGTTCAGAAATTTCACTTGTAACAGTAATATCATCTTTCAGTGTGGTCTCAAACCTGTAAGCTATCCCGTCATTATATACCCTGAAATTAAGGCCGAAATCCGATCTGAATGTTATCAGGAATGTGTTGCATATATCGTTGATTTTTGATCTTTTATGAGCAACCACCGGTTCCAGAACCTGATTAACTTTTCCGGAAACAGTTCTTCTGACAGCTTCATTTTCACCCAGGATTTTACCTGTACCAAGTACCATGCCGGCCTTTACCGAAGTGATTATTTCCCTGCCCTTAAAGGTTGCCGACCAACTCAGATCGGTGCCGGCATTTATTGTAACAACGGTATTACCGTCCGGTGATGTGACTTTGTATTCCTTTGCAATGGAATACCCTGCCGCATTGAGCAGAATAAACAAAGAGAGTAATATACGCTTCATTATCAATATGTTATTAATTTTTCTTTCCCTGATTGCGAGTTTCCGGCATATTTTTAAGCCGGAAGACAGAGATTTGCAGGCCTGCTCACGTTAACTTTTTTTCTTCTTCCTCTTTTCAATTTCGTCCCTGATGGAGGCTGCCTTCTCATAATCTTCAGTTTTCACCGCTTCATCAATCATTTTGTAAAGTTCCTCATCAGAAAATGACCCGTATTTTGAGTTTTGCTGGCTGCCGGAGTCGACTTCTTCCGTGGATGCAGGTTCAGTATCTGAAGGAGTATTGGATATTTGAGCTTTTTCAAGGATATCCTCATCAATATATATCGGACATCCGAACCTCAGCGCAATTGCAACAGCATCTGAGGTTCTGCTGTCGATCGAGTATTCCTTCTCACCATTGTTGCAAACAAGTTTTGAGAAAAAAACCCCGTCCTCCAGCTTATAAATCATAACTTCGATAACGGCTATTTTGAACTGGTCAGCAAATTTTTTAAACAGGTCGTGGGTAAGAGGCCTGGGGGGTTCCAGGTTTTCAAGCTTGATCACAATAGCCTGCGCCTCAAAACCTCCGATGATTATCGGTATCCTTCTTTCTCCGTTCTCTTCAATCAATAACAGCGCATAAGCCCCCGACTGAGTCTGACTGTAAGAGATTCCCATCACTTTTAGCTTAATCCTCTTCATCCGGGTTTATTATGTGCTATTTTTATTATATCGCATTAGACAAATATAGCGATTATAGAGGGATATGTCCTTTTTGCCACTTTCTTTTTTTTAACATCCGCAGTCCATTAAAGTTCACAGATCTTCATTTTCCGCGACTTAAATTTATACTAATACAATTATTTACTCCCTGCCGGAGTAATAAATTCTCATGATTGGTTGGTAAATAATCTAATTTTAATATCTTTGCAGACCGAAATTAAATAAATCTGAAGGGGCTTACTGAAGTTATATCTTAAACAGGATATACGCCTCACAGAGTAACATAATAAAGATAAGAGATGTACGCTATCGTAGAAGTTGCTGGTCAGCAATTTAAAGTGGAAGCAGGAAAAAAGATTTTTGTTCATCGCCTTGATGCCGAAGAAGGGAATAAAATCGTTTTCGACAGGGTACTGTTAATTGAAGATGAAGGTAAGATCCAGATCGGTGAACCGACGATTAAAGATGTTGTTGTTGAAGCGAATGTTCTTGACAGTAAGATCAGAGGTGAAAAGGTGATAGTTTTTAAAAAGAAAAGGAAAAAGGGCTACAGGATTAAAAACGGTCATCGCCAGAATTTCACACAGGTTGAAATTATAAGTATTGCAGGAAAAGGCTCGCAAAAAAAGGCGGCACCTAAAAAGGTAGTTGCTGCAGAGGCTGAAGAAACCGTAAAGGAAAAAGCAACTGTTGAAAAGAAGTCGGCAACTAAGAAACCGGCTTCCGTAAAGAAAGAGGTATCCGGTAAAAAACCTGCTGCAAAAAAAACTGAAGAGAAGAAACCGGCAGTTAAGAAATCCGCGGTGAAAAAATCCGCGAAAGGGAAGAAATAAAATCAAAAAGAACAGCAATCAAATAATCACAGATCATGGCACACAAGAAAGGAGCAGGCAGTTCACGGAACGGGCGCGATTCACAGAGCAAACGGCTGGGAGTGAAACTTTTCGGCGGTCAGATAGTCAAAGCCGGGAATATTATTGTCCGCCAGAGAGGTACCAGACATAATCCCGGACTTAATGTCGGGCTGGGCAGGGATCATACCCTTTATGCGCTCACCGACGGAGAACTCGAATTCAAAAAAAGAAAAGATGACAGGATCTTCATATCGGTAAAACCGGTAAATCAATAAGCACACTGGCTGAAGCATTATGACTCCCGTTATTCTTTTCCCGGCCGGAAAAGCATTATCGGGAGTTTTTTAATAATTTTACGGCAGGCACATTCAGCCTGCTTTTTAGTTAATATCTCATTTATTATGCTTACAATAAATCTTATCCGGGAAAAAAGAGATTTTATAATTGAACACCTTCGAATAAAGAATTTCGAGTCGGAAGAGATTGTCGACAGGATCCTGTCACTTGATGCCTTACGCCGTGAAATACAGGCAAAGACCGATGTGCAGCAGGGAGAACTGAACAGGATCTCAAAGGAAATCGGCTCACTCATGAAAGAGGGCAAAAAAACGGAAGCTGAAGCGGCAAAAGCAAAAACATACAAGCTTAAGGAAGAGATTAAAATCCTGTCCGATAAGCTGATACCTCTCGACAATGATCTTAGAAATGAGATCATCCGTCTGCCGAATCTTCCTCATGAATCGGTCGTTAAAGGCTTCGGGGCGGACGAGAATGTTAAAGTACGTGA
Organism: uncultured Rikenellaceae bacterium; assembly: GCA_964553395.1. GTDB lineage: Bacteria > Bacteroidota > Bacteroidia > Bacteroidales > VadinHA17 > LD21. The sequence goes on from CAZKMH010000256.1 coordinate 3,704, forward strand.
AGGTGGTAAAATGCCGGTTGTTCCTGCAAATGCGCTCCCTCACTGGGACCTGATAAAAAAATATGATATAATTGATTTTGATCTTGGTATCAAACTGACAGGTGCCGGTTTTCCGGTCTATAAAGGTAAGGGTGCCAGACTTGAAAGAGCCCTCATAAGCTTTTTCCTTGATGAAGGTATTAAAGCAGGGTATACCGAAATGATGCCGCCGATAGTTGTGAATGAGGATTCAGGTTTTGGCACCGGTCAGCTTCCTGATAAGGAGGGACAGATGTACCATGTAACTCCTGACAACTTTTATCTTATCCCCACTGCGGAGGTTCCGGTGACCAATATCTACCGGGATGTGATCCTCTCTGCCGATGACCTGCCGGTTAAAAACGTTGCCTATACGCCATGTTTCAGGCGGGAAGCGGGTTCATGGGGCGCTCATGTAAGAGGACTGAACAGGCTGCATCAGTTCGATAAGGTCGAGATAGTCCAGATATCACACCCCGATACTTCCTACAAGGCTCTTGAGGAAATGGTCAGCCATGTTGAGAGTCTTGTAAAAAAACTTGGCCTGCCTTACCGGATTTTGCGACTTTGCGGCGGCGATATGTCATTCACTTCCGCCCTCACTTACGATTTCGAAGTATGGTCGGCTGCCCAGGAACGATGGCTTGAGGTAAGTTCTGTCTCAAACTTCGAATCGTTCCAGGCAAACAGGCTCAAATGCAGGTTCAGGGAGAAAGGCGGAAAACAGACAAGACTTGCTCATACACTCAATGGAAGTGCTCTCGCATTACCAAGAATTGTTGCGGCTATTCTTGAGAATAATCAGACTGCATGCCACAATTCCCGCGGTCTCGGTCCTTAAC
>CAZKMH010000256.1:4573-5672 GCA_964553395.1 uncultured Rikenellaceae bacterium
TAATCAGACAGATACGGGGATAAGAGTTCCTGAGGTGTTGGTGCCTTATACCGGATTTGATGTAATTAATTGAATTACTGGGCCCCCCTGTCCCTAGGGGGATTAATACGGTGTAAATAATAATGCTCCTTTACACACTGAATTAGCCCTTGGGGGGGTGGGGGTAAAAACATGGAAAAGTCTCATAAGCCATACATCTATGCACTTCTGGCAGTTTTCTTCTGGTCGACAATTCCAACTGCATTTAAGATCTGTCTCGGGGAGCTTTCTATTCTCCCGATGCTGACAATTGCCGCAGTGACTTCGGCATCAGTCCTTTTTATTATCCTTATCGCAGGTGGTAAATTGTATCTTATCAGACAAACCACAGGACGACAACTCTTAAGTTCCGCAATTCTGGGGTTTATAAGTCCATTTATATATTACCTTATCCTTTTAAGGGCATACCAGCTGCTTCCGGCACAGATAGCGCAGCCTCTCAATATGATATGGCCTATTATCCTTGTGTTCCTCTCGGTGCCCCTGCTGGGTCAGAAGATCGGGAGAAGAAGCTTTATTGCGCTCTTCATTAGTTTTGCAGGAGTTTATGTTATCTCCTCCCGGGGCCACCTCTTCCAGACTGGTCATTCGGAAATCGGAGGAGTCCTGCTTGCAACAGGAAGCTCAGTTTTCTGGGCATTCTATTTCATCCTTAATGTCAGGGATAAAAGGGATGAAGTAGTGAAGCTGTTTCTTAATTTCTTTTTTGGCTCCGTTTATCTTATTGTAACCCTGATTATTACCGAAGGTATACAACTCAGGGATTATGGATCAGGAGGCGTTATTTCAGCAGTTTATATAGGACTGTTTGAAATGGGAATAACATTTCTTTTCTGGCTTAAAGCACTTCAGACAGCTCCCACAACCGATAAAGTAAGTAACCTGGTATATATTTCGCCATTTCTTTCCCTTGTATTTGTACACTTTATTCTTAACGAAACCGTTTATTATACAACCCCTGTTGGTTTATTATTCATCATTTCAGGAATCTGGTATCAGAATCATAAACGATCAGGGACATAAAATGCTATCTTTAACAAAGATTTACGAATAGAGATTC
>CAZKMH010000257.1:0-5644 GCA_964553395.1 uncultured Rikenellaceae bacterium
CGGTAAAAAACAAGAAATGACCGTAATCGTAACTTCCCGATCTTAAGGCAAGTCCATACCCCTGAAATAGAGATCATAACCACCTTTGCCCGCAGGACGGTTTGAAGAGAAGATCATGAAGTTATTTGTAAAATCCACATGATATCCAATAACCGGCCGGTATTCATCATACATGGTATTGACCGCGGGTCCGAAATTGACAGGTGAGCTCCATTTACCCTGTTTCAGCACTGAATAATAAATATCGAAGCCACCCAGACCTCCCGGACGATCTGAAGCAAACAACAGTATCTTTTTGAAGACAAAGGGGCATTTATCCTCCCCTGAGCTCTGGAGGCTGTCAACCTTCACCGGGGCAGAATATGCGCCATCAAGCCAGCCGGAAAGGGTTGTTTCTCCGGTTCTGGTCTGCAGATAGATATCAAAATTACCTTCAAAATTAGACCCGAAATAGGCTGTATCCTGGTTTGTATCAAAACTGATATAAGCTTCATCAGCACCGGTGTTCATCAGGGTGACAGGGAAGGGACCTTGTATGGCCGGAATATTGTTACCTGTACCAGGCATGTTCTTAAGATAAAAAAGATCAAGATCCCCGCCGGTGCCTTCAGAAGCAAGGAGCGTATACAGGTAACCGTCCACTGTGCTGAAAAGGGTATATGGTCCCAGATCATCTCCATCTGTATTTGCTGCGGTTACAAGATTCGTCATAAAAGCATCCTGGGTTATTTCAGCCCCAAGCCCGAATTCGCCCGAAGTCTGATCAAAAACATATGATATCAATCCCTGAACAAGGTCAAATTGTTCTCCTGTACTGTTCCTGTTGCTTGAAAATAAAAGAAATATATTGTCAGCTAATACATAAAGGTCCATATTAATATCATCATAGGCAGAATTAATATCTGACAAAATCAATGTGGAATCAGGGAAGGTTCCTTTTGGAAATTTTATGGGATTTTCGGTCTTTTTGCAGGAACTAAGACTCAATGAGATGGCAATAATGCCCAGAAATACTACCAGACAATTCTGTAGTGATAATTTTTTCATGGTGCTCGTTTAGGTAATTAACGTAAAGATATTAATAATATGCTATTAATTGAAAAACCGGGAGAACGCCCGGTTTTTCTGAGGTAGAATTTAGGTTAATTCTAGGGTAAATTGGGTATAGGGTAATTAAAGTCAGTTTTATAAACCAAAGATGAATAAAAGCCTCTCCGGGTTGCGTGAGAATAATAAAAAATATTAAAAATTGTAAAAATATTTCATATAAACCTGAAAATTAGATGTTTAAAAAAACGTAAAAATGTTAATAATTGAATATACCATGGTTAATCCATGATTAAAATATAATTAATTTTGTAAAATACCGGATAGAGAGATGGAAGAGGATAAATACGGATACTCATTTGAGGAAGAAGTAAAGCAGGCTGTCCAGAAGTTTGAAAGGATGAGGAGGAATAATGAGAAGTATTTCTTTGACGTTATTGAATTTGAATCCATTATTGATTACTATATCGATTCCAATAATTCGCTTAAAGCTTTCGAAGCAGCAACCCTGGCTACGCAACAGCATCCGAACTCCGTATCAATTCAGCTCCGGAAAGCAAGAGTTCTCCTTGATAAGGGACGGGCTGTTGAAACTCTCAGGATATTGAAAAAGCTGGAGAACATTGAACCCGGAAATCATGAGATATACATTGCCAAAGGAACAGCTCTTGGTATGCTTGGCGATATCCAGGGAGCAAAGAAGATATTCGATTATGCCCTCACTCTTGACTCTGATGAGGTGGAAAACATTCTTTTCTCAATCGTATCAGTTCTCCAGAACCTTAATTATTATGAGCATCTGATTCCGTATCTGCTGAGACTTATCGAAAAAGAACCGAATTTCAAGGCTCATATTTATGATCTGGCTTATGCTTACGAGAAAACGGGGAACTACGATTCCAGCATTTCTTATTACCTTAAGTATCTCGAAGAGGAACCCTTCTCCGACAGCGCCTGGTATAATCTGGGTATCATTTACAATAAGCTTGAGCAATATGAAAACTCCCTGGAGGCGTACGATTACGCTCTTGCCATTAATTCGCTGAACTCATTTGCACTGTTCAACAAAGCAAATATCCTGAGCAATCTCGAAAGATTCTCCGAAGCAATTCCTGTATATCATGAATATCTGGAAAATGAGCCGGAAAGTTTCGAAGCTATGACATATCTCGCAGAATGTTATGAAAAAACCGACGATATAACGCTTGCAAGAAAGTATTATCATGAAGCAATCGAACTGGCTCCGGAATATGCAGATCCATGGTTCGGTCTAGGTGTGATAGAATATAATGTCGGAAATGCCGACGACAGCCTGATATATTTCAGAAAAGCTGTACGGCTCGATGATGAGAATCCCGAATACTGGTACCTGCTTGGGAAAGCACATTATATTAAAGGTGAAGTAAAAGCAGCTCTCAGCTGTTTCAGAGAGGCTCTTAAGATTGATGCATATTATGAGGATGTCTGGGTGGACCTCGGGAAGATTATTCTGAAGGAACATATCACATCAAAAGCAATCCATTACCTTGAGCATGCCTATAAGGTCACGGGAGATCTTCCCGGGATAAATTACCTCCTGGCTTCATTCTATCTTCATACAGGTGATCGGGATAACTCATTCATACATCTGTCACTTGCCGTGGGTGCGGACAAGGATCTGTTTGCTGAATTTAAAGATATGTTCCCTCATTCTCTCTTTTCAAGGAAGATTACAAGACTTCTGGGTGGAAATAATCTTATCTGATAACATTTTCGTGAACTTTAATTCTGCATTATGAAGAAAACTCTTCCGTTTTTACCGGAACGCCCGGTTAAACCAAGAAATTCGGGGATGACAATGGTTATGGATAAAGGTCTCAGTATAAGGGAAGCCGAGGATTTTATGTCGGTTGGCGGAGAATACACCGATCTTGTAAAGCTTGGATTCGGTACATCCATTATCACTCCCGGGTTTGAGAAAAAAGTAAAAATCTATAAGAAAGCAGGTGTCATACCCTATTTTGGCGGAACTCTTTTTGAAGCTTTTTTAATCCGCAAAATGTTCAGGGAATATATTGAATTTCTTGACAAGCATGAAATTGAAATGGCTGAGGTATCGGACGGATCATACGAATTTGAGCATTACAGGAAGCTGGAGTATATAAAAACACTTGCGAAACGCGGAAAGGTGATATCCGAGGTAGGATCAAAGAAGAAAGAGGTCGTCTATACGCCTGATCAGTGGGTTGCAATGATGAAAGCCGAGCTGGACGCAGGGTCAATGAAGGTCATTGCCGAAGCCAGGGAATCCGGGACAACCGGTATTTACAACGAGGACGGCTCCATCAATAATAAGATAATCAGTGCGATATCGGAAAATGTAAAGCTTGAGAATGTGCTCTGGGAAGCTCCTCTTAAATCACAGCAGGCCTGGTTCATAAAGCATTTTGGGGCAAATGTGAACCTCGGGAACATTGCTCCAAATGAGATCATCCCGCTTGAAACCCTCCGGCTGGGCCTCAGGGGTGATACATTCTTCCAGTTCCTGCCTGACGACCTGAAGCAGAAGTGAATCCCGGGCTAAAACTGTAAAATTTTCCTGCCAATCATGATAATGAGAAAATTCGGCCTCATAGGATATCCTCTGGGGCACTCTTTCTCCCGGAAATACTTCACGGATAAGTTTGTCCGTGAAAATATTGCGGGCTGCTCATATGAAAATTTCCCGCTAAAGAATATTGAAGAGTTCCCTGACCTTATCCGTAAGAATGAGGACCTCTGCGGTCTGAATGTTACTATTCCCTGGAAGACAGAAATAATAAGGTATGCAGATGAATATGAGCCTGCTATTAAAGAGATTGGAGCAATTAATGTGCTGAAGATCAAAAGAATAAAGGGGAAAACCTGGATATCCGGATTTAACAGTGACGTTGTCGGGATCAGAGACTCTGTTTTACCAGAGTTCTCCGGAAAACCCGGGAATGCATTAATACTTGGCACAGGAGGCAGCTCCAGAGCTGTGGGTTATGTTCTTAAAAAGCTGGGATTTATGGTGACTTTTGTTTCGAGATCAAAAAAGCCCGGCATTTCCGGGTACCAGGATTTAAATTCAGAAATATTGGAAGTGACGGACCTGATTGTCAATACAACACCTCTTGGAATGTATCCCGATATTCAAAGCAAGCCTGAAATCAATTATAGTCTCCTAAAAGAAAAACATGTCCTGTTTGATCTTGTCTACAATCCGGAAATTACCACATTCCTGAAAATGGGGCAGGAGCGGGGATGCAAAATTATAACGGGATTGAAAATGCTTCATTCCCAGGCTGAAAGGTCGTGGGAAATCTGGAATGACCCTGCTATTTAACGAAGATCTCATCCGGGTATTCAATATCAACCAGAAATAATCCCCTGGCCGGAGCCGATTTACCGGCTCTGCACCTGTCTTTGGCAAGAATAACTTCCTCAAATTTTTTCAGGCTCATTCTGCCGGTTCCTGTTTCAATCATCGTACCCACAATTGCCCTTACCATATTCCTCAGAAACCTGTCTGCCTTAATTGTAAATATAAGTTTACCATCAATTTCTTCCCAAACTGCCGAGTAAATGGTACAAATATTCGTTTTTACATCGGTATGCAGTTTGCTGAAGCTGGTAAAATCCGAATATTTCATCAGAATCCGGCACGCTCTGTTCATTTTTTTTATATCGACCTTCCCATGCACAAACCATGATGATTCATTCATGAACGGGTCCTTGACCGTTGAAATATTATACCTGTAGGTCCGGGAAACAGCACTGAACCTTGCATGTGCTTCAGGTAAAACCCTTGTGATCCCTGATATGGAAATATCCTTCGGAAGAAACCGGTTCAGCCTGAACAGCAGATTCTTTCTTTTCGTCAGGTCGGGAGATATACTTTCAAAATGAGCACAGAAACCGGGTGCATGCACTCCTGAATCTGTTCTGCCGGCACCTGTGGTGGCAATTTTTTCATTAAGGATAGTACTCATTGTTTCGTCGAGTATCTGCTGGATGGTCACGGAATTGGGCTGGATCTGCCATCCGTGATATGAGGTGCCTTTGTATGATATAAATATAAAATACCTCGTCTTCACTCCACTCTTTCTGCAAATATACTTATTCGGTAAATATCAATTAAATGAGGAAAATGTCCATAATTAATGCAGTTAATCAGTTTGAAAATCAATCTTAAAATGTATTTTTACTACTAATGTAAAAATCCAGGAGTTTTTGGAAATTAACCATGAAATATAATAATGATTGACAATCTAAAATTCTTAAACTATGAGACTTGAATTAAGCTGGATAGATTATCTGATCATGGTAATCTATTTTATTTTTGTTCTGGGCATCGGCTGGTTCCTACGTAAATACATGAAGAATGCCAATGCTTTTCTTGAAGCAGGAAGGTCGATACCTGCATGGGTGGCAGGTGTGGCATTTATTTCAACAAATCTGGGTGCACTTGAAGTAATGGGGATGACAGGTTCCGGAATGAAGTATGGAATGCTGACCACTCACTTTTACTGGATCGGTGCCATTCCTGCAATGATCTTCCTTGCACTTTTTATGATGCCGTTTTATTACGGATCCA
>CAZKMH010000258.1:0-5637 GCA_964553395.1 uncultured Rikenellaceae bacterium
CAGGAATTTAATTGCGGCAGATGCGCGCTTTGCCTAACGTAGCGGAGCTAAGTTGGGTGTCCGGGTGTAGATATTTAGGATATTGAATAAGATAATTATATGAATGTTTAATTAATATCTTCTCCCGGGTCTGTCAATCATGAAATCATCAATCATTTGGTTAACTGTCTCATGATAAGCCCATTGAATGACATGCTGATCTCCACCGATAACTTTAATATCACAGTTGGGAAAATAGAGTTTAAACTTGGTTTCTTTTGCTGAACCCGGTGCAACTACTCTGCAAATTGCCATAATCGGAACAGACCATGGATATGGCTGGCATACCTCTTCTGCAAGATAATTGTAATACATGTTTGCCAGGAGCCAATTTGGAAAGACAAGGAAATACTTACCCCATTCCTTAAGGTCTTCTGGTGCTGTCAGAGGGGGTATCAATCCATTTAGTTGTGCGATTTTAACATCCGGTGTCATTGTAAGCAGTGCTTCATATGTGGCGTTTCGAATTTCTTCAGTCATAGGAGGCCAGGTATTCACACCAATATCAAGGAGTATGAGCTGTTTAATCATACCGGGATACTTTATCTCAAATTGTGTCAGCGGAATGTGTCCCCAGCTGAATCCAACTCCGATGAAATCCTTTACCCCTTCTTTTTTCACCACCTCATAAATAGCATCAGTCATCAGTCCCATGGTGAATTCTATTCCTTCTGGTGCATCACTTAATCCATGCCCGGGAAGATCTATGTAAATACACCTGGCTTTATCCCTGAAAAAGTCGAACTGATATTTATAGACTGTCAGAGGATTTGTCCAACCCGAAATAAATACCATATCCACCGGACCCTTTCCAATGATCCTGTAATGAACCTTCAGGTCCATGCTTTTTACGGTTACATACCGCTCCTGGTCAAGTCCGCAAATGGGATAGACCTCATTATCATGACCGTATTTACGACCATTTGATTCAAATCCCCGGAAATCATCTGATTTTGAGCAGGCCATCAGAAGGCAGATGCCTGCAAAATAGAATAAAAGTCTTTTAATTGTCATCATAGTTATCCGATTTAGTTAAACATTAATTCAACAACCATTTTACCTAATATAAATTTCGGATAAAATACAGGGTAGTACCTATCAATTATGGTGCAGATGATTTAAATTTTTGCTCAAGTATTTAAACTATGTTGCAAAAAATTGAATTAATTTAAAAAGTAGATGACTACACGTCACATTCATCTTCGGACTTCGGACTGATTAGATATAAAATTCAGGTCCTTGCCAGGGTCTGTTAAAAGGTTTTATTTAGCCGGTCTTGTATTGTAAGTGGTAAGACCTATCTGGTCGATAATTTTCAGGAACCTGGGATTACTTCGGAGAATATCAAAATCGGGATTTGTAGCAACCAGATTAAAGTAGATATAGAGCCTCGCTTTGACTTCCATATTTCTTTGGAGCCATTTAACCGATTCCTCCCTGTTGCCCAAAATGGCATACCACCAGGCAATGAAAAAAGGATGGCCGTTCATCCCCTCAACCGGAATGGGTTTATTAGTATTTACATCGATAAGCCAGGAAAAAAGTCCCTCTATTCCCGATTTGTTATAAGCATCCAATATCTCATCAGTATATAGGTTGGCGACTGGATAGCTGCCAGCGATTGACTGAAGCACCTTTACCGCTTTCTCCCCTTCCCCCAGCTTTGCATGGTTAAGAAAGAACAACCATTGGTTTTCACCGAAATCCGGTTTAAGATCCTGTGCAATGAAACAGGACTTTAAAGCTTCATCGTATTTTTCTTCGAAGTAACATATCCATGCATTTAAATTCTGTACAACCCAGAAATAGGGTTCCATCTCCAGAGCGCGGTCAAGATATATGCGGGCCTCTTCAATCGGTCCTGTTATCATCAATAACTGGGCGTACCACTGAAGAACCTGGGGAAAATTAGGATTTAACCGGATGGAGGTCAGGAATTCCTTGCGCCCTTCCTCGAATCTGCGTTCGGCCCAGACAAGATAAGCACCCAGTACGGCATGTGCTTCTGCACATTCGGGATCGATCTCAAGCGCCTTCATGCTTAAATCCCGCGCTTTTTGAAAACCTGTCAGTCCAGGCTGTTGCCAGCCCCATGCGGCTAAATTTAAAGTGGCATCAGCTAAACCGGCGTAAGCTTCAGTAAAATCCTTATCAGCGGCTATTGCCTTTTCAAAATACTGAATGCTGCCAATAAGTCCTGCTTTGTCAATATCAACACGCTGCTCAGTATAGGCTTTATTAAGAAAAAAACGGCCTCTCAGGTAATAATCATAAGCTTCAGGACTTTTTGTAAGAATCTTCTCAATTTTTCTGATTTCATTATCGGTTAGTACAGCATTCAGTTTAAAAGCAACCTGCCGGGCAATATTACTTTGAATACCAATTATATCAGTAAGCTCATTGTCGAAGTTTCCTGACCATATATGCTGGTCGTTGTTAGCGTCAATAAGCTGGACAATTATTCTGGCTTTATCCCCATATCGTCGCACGCTACCTTCAAGCATATATCGGGCATTCACCTTCAGGGCAACTTCTTTAGCTGTAAAGTTGCTTCCCAGGAAATGTTCTGATGTTGTTCTGGATATAACCCTTAACTCACTTATCTGGAACAGGTTATTAAGAATATCATCCATAATGCCGTCAGCGAAGTCCTGATTGTTCGGATCATCGCTGAGGTTCTTGAAAGGCAATACCAATATAGATTTATCATAGTCTTTAAGTCTGGTAGCTTTAACAGATTTAATTGTGGATTGGTTATAAAAAAGGTCGGCCAGTGAAACAATTATCAGAATGCCGGTAATTGCAAGAAAAAAAGTCCGAAGGCTGAATTTTCGCACTGCATTCGGTCTTTGTATTCTACCTCCTGCTTCCTGTTCTAAAAAACCCTGCTCCAGAGAAAGAATATTATTATTCTGTTCCGCATTATATAAACCTCTGCTTTTGACCTCTCTGGGTGGAAAACCATAATATTCATGAAAACATTTTGTAAAATAGGCAGGACTATTGAATCCAACCTTGAAGGCAATTTCTGAAGCATTGCCGGCATTTTGCTGAAGTAACTCCATTGCACTCTTCAGCCTGATTTCCCTGATAAACTGACTGACAGAGTGTTTGGTAATGGATATTACCTTGCGGTGAATGCTGGATCGACTCATACCGGATGCTTTTGCCAGTTCTTTCACACCGAAATTTTCATTGCTAAGATTGGCAAGGACTAGCTCAGTGAGTTTCCTGATAAATGCATGATCCACGGAAAGGGATTCGGACATGACTGATCTTTAAACAGATAAATTTACTAAATAACTGAATACAAGTCAATAATAAACCATCCCTAATAATCTTAATGAGATTAGAAATGGTTTTAGCACGATTCATTTTCAATGGTTCCTGAGATTTTATATTACATTAACAAGAATCAATTTCCGGTTTTGACCTTTCGAGAGGATTTTTATTATCAATACAAAATTGATATAATGATCAATCATTGAGCGGAGAATTATTGGAGCTAAATTACCTGTCAAAAGATTTGGGCATTTCATGAAATGCGTCGCCAAAGTAATTTGTCTTGCAATAAGGCCAGTTAAAACCTCATAGATTTCATTCTTTGTCCGTGTTATAGCAAGGTGGTTGTTAATTATTCGGACCCCAACCTTTATTATAGTATTTCTCACGAGGGGCAAACTGTGCAGATCCATAATCTAAGTCACCTGAAAACGGAATTCTATATTCTCCCCAATTACACGTTTTCTCTTCTTTTGTTTCATAGTCTTTCCATGTCCCTACATACTGATTATTCCTGTACTCATCTGAGGACATAAGACTGATTCTATCGTAGATAATATCCCCATTTTTATTTAGGTACCATTGTAAACTCATGACTCCCTTAAACTCTCCCGGATGAGATTGGTTTTTATTCTCTTCAAAATGATAGTTCCCAATTATTAGACCTTGCGAGATTATTCCGGAATCCCTATATATCTGATCTGCACCGAAATGTAAAGACTTAAACTCTCTGATCTGCTTAATGGTAATAGTTCCAGAAAAATCGCATCTGCTATTTAAAACTAAGGTGTTTCCGACTACCAGATAAATGTCGTTGTCAGGACCTTTTTTTACTGAATGAAAAGTGATGAATATTCTTTGATAGTTTTTTCCAATGAATCCGAGGAATTCGGTTTCAGGTTTAATTAATATAGAAAAATCATAGGATCTATATTTTTCGAAGTAATTTTCCGGTTTGAGTTTGAATATCTCATATCTGGGACTTTCTAGTAGTCTTATCCAATCCTGTGAATAATCTACTTTTTGACAAGTAATGATAGCTGAGAAGAGGATCGATCCAGTTAGAATTAAGAAAGTTTTCATTGTGGTAGAATTAATCTTAAAGTTGTTGACACTTTGCTATAACGGCCCGGCAATAAAGAGGGCCGAGCGTTAAGAAAACACCCAGGCGGGTGTTTTTAGCGAGGAGCCTGCCTGAAGAGGTTGCGTTACCCGATCCTGCCCTGACCAAACGAAGTGAGCGTCAGGGGTTCGCTTACCGATGAATTACCGGTCCCCTTTGGAAAGCAGGATGCCCCCGCAAAAAGCGTGACAACTGTGTCAGCCGAAGCTTCAGCGTAGGCTGAGCAACTTACCTTTATTGTCCGAGTTAGCAATAGGCAGTTAGGTAAGTCTTGATACGATTTCCTTTTTAAGAGGATTAAGATGATTTTTAATTATTACCCAGACAATTGATTGGTCGATTGTATCATACGTGTGAATCAGTCTATTACGGAATCCAATTATTTGACGTGTGTTTTTTAAAGTAGATTCTGGATTTAGTTTGTCATATTTATTTACAGCTTCGCCAAGAATACCGAGTTGTCTCTCCACCGCACTTTGTGTTTTTAAATCAGCAAAATAGCTATCATAATCTTCAATATCAGAAGTAAATGATTCGATAAGTTGAATAGATTGTAAAATATCAGATAAGTACTTTTTGTCCTGATCCTTCATAGATTAATACCTTTGTAGAATCAATACTTTTCCTTAAGAATGGATTGCGAATTGAGGATTCCGTAAGAAGGTCTACTTTTCGTTTAAAGAATCCTTCAAATAAATCCCAAAGTGCTAATAATTGTTCACCTCTTTCAAGGGGATCCTTCGAATCGATTTCAACCAAAAGATCAATGTCACTATTAACGGGATCAAATCTTTCAGAAACAGAAGAGCCAAAAGCATATAAATACTTTACATTATGACTCTTACATAATAATGCAAAATCTTTTCGCTTTTTCGATATCGCGTCTTTTATAATCATTACTCAAAGATAAATATTTTTCTGATTGTCACCACTCGTGCGCCCGATGGCTTATTGCTAACAGCCCGGTAATAAAGAGGGCCGAGCGTTAAGAAAACACCCAGGCGGGTGTTTTTAGCGCCACCGTCGGTAAACCTTTGGTGGCCAAAGGAAGGAGCCTGGCTGAAGAGGTGGCACGTTACCCGATCCTGCCCTGACCAAACGAAGTGAGCGTCAGGGGTCCGCTTACCGATGAATTACTGGTCCCCATTCGAAGGCAGAATGCCCCCGCAAAAAGCGTGACAACTGTGTCAGCC
>CAZKMH010000259.1:0-5604 GCA_964553395.1 uncultured Rikenellaceae bacterium
TCCCGGCCACCCCTCCTTCAAAAGGAGGGGAAACTTATTTGTTTATAAACCAGATGATTATAGTGGTTTTCGTTATTAAAATATTCCTTAATTTGACGGCTATGCTATAAACTATAACTAAACCCCACCATGAACAGAAACCTCTGTGCCGGATAATAAGCCCACTCGAAGTAACGGTTATAGTTAATATCGTTCAGCTTTACCCAGAATGAGAGGATTTTTGTGTACCTGTACTCTGCACTCACGTTTATATTCACATGAACCGGCGATTTGAAGATATCTGTACTCGTCGGCATGAATGTGTCGTAGATTGTTGATGCCAGTCTGCGTTCGCCCAGCGCTGTCAGATCGATCCCTGCAATAATTTTGTTCCTGAGGTTGTATCTGACTCCAAACTGGCCGTCCCACGGGGGTTTATTCCAGGGATATTCATTTTCGGTGAGTGTATATTTGTACCAGTTTGCATTCCCGGAATATGAGATTTTGTTACCGATGAGTCCCGATATTTCACCATGGATCTTAAACACTTCCACCTCGTCAGGTAATGCGACAAAATGGTTCCCCACCTGGGGATTAAAAATTGTGTCGGGAAATACGAGATTGGAGAAGAATAACATGTCATTGATTAGCGAATAGGAGGCAGATATAAGATAATTTCCTTCCAGCCCGGTATTGCCCTTCAATCCGGCCGAGACGATCATTGTATGGCTTGTATTCGGAAGAGTGTAAAGGCTCCCGTCACGCACCAGGAAGGGATTTTCACCGATCACTTTTTCGGGATCATTTTTCTCAAGTTTCCCGTTTAACGCTGCAAAGAAGCTTATATATGACGGAACAACGCTGAATCCGAATTTCAGATCAGGATAAAGGTGAAATCTGGCAGTGGCCGGCGTTATATTTTTATCAAGCAACAACTGGAGCCCAAGCCTGAAGTTCCACTGATTTGTGCTTTTAGTAACAAAGGGACTAACTGAGACTATATATTTCGTTTTGTCATAAATATCCGGGGATGGGCGGTAAAAATCGAGCTCAAGTTCCGAACCAACATAAAAATCCTTGTAGGTCTTCGACATCAGGCCATCAAATCCCATATTATGCTGATACAAACTGCTGTTATTGAAGAAATAGTTGTAACGGACATCAAAATCGTAAGAAAAATCCATTGAATCGAGCGTCAGGGAAGCAAATGAAAGTTCGGCTCCGATCCTGTTATATCTGATACGGATGTCCTTCCTGGCCGGATCATAAGCTATTATGCTTGTATCATAGCCGTAAGCATACCTGGTCCTGTTGAGGTAATCTAAAGAACCCTCCAGGTAGTTGTTCCTGAAAAATCTTTTTCCGAATAACGAAACGTCATTATCCATATATCCCGCATAGGCAATTAGCTCATTCTGCAGCTTAACTTTGCCGTTTGATGAAAAATGCCTGGCGTAAAAGCCGAACGCACCTTTCTTTGACCGTTCGTTGGTTATACTTAGTTCGGCAAGGGGTGTCATATGGGTACCGAGACCAAAATTGATGTAGCTTTTATATAGTTTCTCGAGCGGATCTGGAAGCAGTGATGCAGCCTTAATTGGAATAACGGTATATTCCGGTGAAAATGGTGTTGTGATAACCTCATAAGTGAATTCAGGTCGTGCCTGTGCGGTATCAGTGATGACAGGCAGAAAGCTCTTCTTCCTGAAGTCCGACAGGGACGGGATATACGGATTATACAGAGTCACTTCACGTTTCATATCCTGTTTTGTTTCCTGTGCTTTAACAGGAATGGCAATAAGGATTATAAGTGAGATTATTATAAGGATGCGTTTCATGTTTTCTGTTTAATTTCCGGGTGGTATTAATTCAATAACAACTTAAACCATTAAGTATCTTATAGTTACTCTATGGCTGACTATTCTGATTAAGTGCGTCCAGCCTGGTTTTCACTTCGTCAAGAATTCCGTCATCTTTAACCGTATAATAATCCCTGAGGCTTTCAAGTGTTACTCTTGCCTGGAGCAGGTCACCTTTCTTTACGCTGATGTCCGAAAGCAACAGGAACATCTTTGCCATCCAGAACTGGTGAGGTGATTTCTGATCGATGAACTCCAGAATTATCTTCTCTGACTCATCAACCTGGTCCTTTCTGTAAAGCAGTTCGGCCACCCTGTATTTCGATTCTGCGCCCTCGGAGCTTACAACCTCTCCTGCTGTTCTGCGGAAATCAACTAGCGCCTCATCATAATTATTCAGGCTGTAATTAGCTTTTGCCCTCATAAATACTGCTTCCCTTGTTAATTCCTCAGGAACATTGGCAGCACTGCTTATTTTATCGACCACTGTTATAGTCTTCCTTGCATCTCCCATCTGGTAAGCTGATTTCAGCTGCCCGGAAAGTGAAAGTATCCTGTTTTCGTTACTGCTTGCAGAGCCTTCAAGTTTTTCATAATACTCCAGTGAAGATTCGAAATCCTCCTTATCATATGAAAGAGTTGCCGCTGCAACAAGCGACTGTTCGGTAAACTGATGGTGAGGTGCTCCAGCCACTTCTTTGTATAATTTAAGGGCGTCATCTTTCCTGCCTTGCGACCTGTAGCATTCTGCAAGATAAAACTGTGCATTCTGCAGAAAACTGCCGTTGGGAAACTCCCTGAGATAGCTTTCCAGCACCCCGGCAGCCCTCTGGTAATTTCCCGCGAAATAAAGATTTTCACCCGAAGAATACAACAACGAATCTTTTTCGGCAAGATTCACATCACCATAACCCTGAAGTGTTCTGACATATTCAAAATATGACTCTACATCATTCATTTCAACATACGCATTCTTCAGACCGGTCATTGCATTGCGGGCTTCTGGTGTGGATTTGTAGTTTTCAATAACTTTTTTATACTGCGTTACGGCTTTCTCATTCTGACCTGTATTGTAATAAAGCAGCCCCAGCTGGACCATCGCCCTTGGGGCAAATTGTGTTGCTTCATAGGATTTTATTAAGGTGTTGAAGTCAGCCTCTGCACGGGCATGATTCTCAAGGATCATATATGCCCGTCCCCGTTCATATATAGCATTTGGAACCCGGGATGATGACGGATATCTGACCGTCAGCGATGTGAGTATGTCTGCCTTGCCCTGTTCATTATTCATAAGGCCAAGCGAAAAGCCCTTCTGGAACATCGCATAATCGGCATCAACTTTACCAAAGTCGATTACTTTATCATAGTATGAAATTGCCATCGGATAATTGGTGGTTATATAAAAGCAATCGCCTATTCTGTTCCTGGCATCTGCCATGACTTCCGGCTTTACATTGGCAACATTTGATTCAAATGCCCTGAGATGGGTTATTGCACCTGCATAATCCTTCAGGTTGAAAAGTGTATAACCGAGGTTATAGCGTAAGAGCACATTTTCGCTAAGCCGGGCTGAACCGGGTAGTTCCAGGAATGTTGTGTAATCGGCTTTTGCATCTTCAAAACTGCCAAGACGGTAATATGCTTCACCTCTCCAGTAAATTGCCCGGGCTCTCAGCTGCCTGTTGTATTTCTCGTACCTGAGCGATTTGTCGAGCATGTCAACAGCGGCTTCAAGCTCCATGTTTTTAAACAATTCAAGTCCCCTGTAAAATGCAACCCTCTGGTATGCCTCTTCAAGTTTGCTGTTTTTCGCACCGATCTTATCGAGAGATGCCAGCGCTGCCTTATAGTTCTTTGCCTGCAGATATGCAGAGACCAGGTAATCATAGGCTTCCTCGATCCTGTCGGAACCCGGGAAAAGGTTCACATATTCCTGGAATGATGCAACAGCCTCACCGAAAGGCGAATACGAGGTTTCGTAAGTGATCTTCGCATAATTGAAAAGAGCATCTTCCCGGATCTTCATGTCAAAACTCAGCTTCGAAGCCTCGGCAAATCCGAACTGTGCACGTTTCTTATTACCTTTTTGCAGGTAACAATCGCCCAGAACATACCAGGTATTCTGACTTAGTATGTCTGACCTGGCAGGGATTTCAAGCAACAGATTTATCGCTTTATCAAACTCCCCTGCCTTGTAATAGCAATATCCGAGCTGATATTTATCCTCTCTCCCGCTTATCTTTGTTCCTGTTGCATACTTTTCAAGGTATGGGAGGGCTTCCTTATAATTTCCCTTGTTGTAATATGCATCGCCAATAAAACGGTACAATTCAATTGCTCTCTCCTTTCCTGCCCTGTTAACAATGTCCGGGGCAATTTCCAGTATCTGGTCATAATCCTTTCTCATATACAGGATCTGAACAATATAGAAAGGTACGACACCACCGAATGTCTCATCATCTTTAAGTCGTGTGAAGCCATCCATGGCAGTATCATACATTTTCTGCTCATAAGCGATCTGGGAAAAATAATAGATTGCAGGAGGAGTATATTCAGTGTCGATATCCTTTATTTCGGTGAACATGAGAAGTGCCCGCGATTTATCACCTCTTATATAGTGGGAATAGCCGGTGCGGAAGAAATATTCAGGCAGCTTTTGCGGAGCCAGTTCCTGCCTGTTTACCTTTTCATAGTAAATTATTGACTTACGGTAGTTCTTATTCTGGTAAAAATAATCCCCGAGAGCGAGATATGCTTCATTTATTTTCGGGCTTTCCGGATGTTTCCTTATAAAAGTTATCATCCGGTATTCGGCATCCGGATTAAAAACATTTATTGCCGAAACAGCACTGTAATATTCAGCATCAGCAACGCTCTGCTGATCTGTATTGTCATTGTTCCTGATATATGAATCAAAAAGCCTGATAGCAGCCGGAAATTTCTCCTTATTAAAAAGTTCCATGGCCCTGGTAAAATCAGACCTCAGCTCCTGTCCGGTGAAAGCCACCTGCGAACCTGCCTTACATGCAAAGAGAATAATGAAACCGGAGATTACAAGAAATCTGTTTCTGTTCATAATAAATATATTTAACCCCATTGCTGTTCAGCATGTTAAATAACCAAAACACCAAAACAGCTATATAACAGATTAATATTAAGCTATTTATACCAATATTTGTTTAAAAAATCAGATATAAAATTACAACTAATAAACGCCTGCTGCCGGCCTTTATTATTGATTTTATCAACATCCAAAGATTAATTATTGAATTCTTTCATTATTTTGCAAGGCAATAATGTTGATAATGCAGGAAACACTTCCTCTTGACACAATAATTGATTTCAGGGATTGTCTGATATGGCAGCAGGATCATCTGGTTATGTCGGATGTAAACCTGAGTGTCGGAAAGGGTGAATTCATGTATCTGGTCGGGAGGGTCGGCAGTGGAAAGACAAGTCTTATAAAGACAATTAATGCACAGTTACCGCTTAAAGAAGGGGCAGGTATTGTTGCCGGGTTTAATCTGACAAAACTGAAAACGAGGGATATACCTTACCTGCGGAGGAAGCTTGGGATAGTTTTTCAGGATTTTCAGCTTTTGACTGACCGTTCAGTCAACGATAATCTTGAATTCGTCCTGAAAGCCACAGGCTGGAAGAATAAGAACGAAATCGACGCCCGCATCGGCGAGGTTCTGGAAAAGGTAGGACTGGGACTTAAAGGTTACAAAATGCCGCATCAGCTTTCAGGCGGTGAGCAACAGCG
>CAZKMH010000260.1:0-5586 GCA_964553395.1 uncultured Rikenellaceae bacterium
AAAATCCTTGCTTCCTTCAAGCTGAGCTGCTGTTCGTGTTGGTCCTATAACCGGAATATTCTTAAGAAGTCTATCGTTAATGAAGAAATCGTGGATCCCCGCAACAAGTGGTGCTTCAGGACCAACAATTACATAGTTAATATTATTCTTCAGAACAGCATTCTTTACCTCTTCAAAATTGCCCGGATCAATCGCCAGGTTGATACCTGTCCGGGAAGTTCCGGCATTACCCGGCCCGGTAAAAACCCTGCTAACCTTTTTACTTTGTGCCAGTTTCCATGCCAGTGCGTGCTCTCTTCCACCGGAACCGAGGATAAGAATATTCATCTTCCTTAGAATTATAGTATTTCAAATGTAGTATTTCATACTTAAAAATAAAACCGGATGAAGTGCCGGACACTGCTCACTGCAATTCCGGACAACTGAATGTATAACCTTCCCTGAGCGACATTTCCAGAAATTCATCCAGGAATGTCAGGGCAGTTGAATCCTGCCTGTCATGCAATACGATTATTGAACCCGGCCGGATATAGTTGTTCAATATTTCAAGGGATTTGCCTGCATCCATATTCCTGTCAAAATCAAATGGCATTAAATCCCAGAAAATAATCCTGAAGGATTTCCGGAGTCTGATGTACTGCCCGGGTCGTAGCAACCCGTACGGTGGACGGAATATTTTTGCGGATGTAAATTTCGAAGCCTGCACAACATCGTCATGATATTCCTTTGCAGAGGTGGTCCATCCGTTAAGATGGTTATATCCGTGATTGCCAACAAGGTGTCCCTTTTCAATTATCTTTTTAACCAGGAGGGGATATAATTCGGCAGCTTTGCCATCGCAGAAAAAAAGAGCCCTGATATTGTACTTCTCAAGTATGTCAAGCAGTTCCGGTGTTGATTCCGGATCAGGCCCGTCGTCGAAGGTCAGACAAAGGATTTTTTCTTCTGTCTTAAACCTGAAGAGCGCATCAGGATAGAGCCAACCAGCAATAAAGGGCATCCTGAAGAACCTCATGGTTGACTATTTGCGTGAGTAGAGCTTATCGTAATAATTATTTATCAGAGCTTCAGTAACAGTGGTCAGGTTATCATCCTTCAGATTACCTGCCATTCTGTAAATATCGAGAAGGGCCTGCATACTTATGCCTGTGGGATATTCAAGTCCGAACCTGTCGTCTGACTCCAGGCCGACTGCATATTCCAGATATTCCTTAGAGTAGTTAATAATATTGCCAATGATTTTTTCACCTTCCTCCTTATTCCCGGCTCTGATAAGTACTTCAGCGAGTCCGACACAAAAGAAATCATCCGGCAGTTTTTCGGAGGGAACGATCTCAAGTCCTTTATGGACAACCTCGAGAGCTTTAACAGTATCACCCGTTTCCAGTAGTTTTTTTCCGAGATTCCCGAAGATCCTTTTGAAATTATTGAACATTCTGCGGTTATTTTCATCCAGATATACGGAAGGATCGTCTGCATTACCCCACCTGAATTTATTCATCATATTATCATACATCACAGCCGGATCGATCATGCCATAGTCCCCGTTATCCGAATCATCAGTTATAATCGGAACTATCCTGTATGCCATTCCTTCCTGGACAAAGAATTTCTCAAGTCCCTTATACTGGGATGACGGAACAGTTGTTGAGATATATATGGGCCTCTTCCAGTCGTTGTTCGAAATAAGGTCCATAATCGCCAGATCTCCTTTAAAGGCATCAGTTTCGGTATACTCCCAGATCATGGGTGACAGAAGTCTGTCCCTGAAATATTCTTTTACGGTCCCGTTCGATAAAACTGTTGCGGAATCCACATTGATCAGAAATTTGTTTGTCGGAAAATAATTTACATAATCGGCTCTGCCGCTCAGATCGATCTGGTATTTCCTGTCATCGAGCCCTGCAAATCTTACAAGCTCGCTGATTTCGACAGGTTTGTCAACCCTCTTGTGTACCGGGATCTGTGTTCTCACCCCTTCCTTATACTTGTCTGAACCAAGGCTGATCGGCAACGGATCAGATTTGAATGCCTTCTGCCTCATCATATCAATATACCAGCCGGCCTGAATATAGCTCAGGTTTACAACCCTCACATCAGTTCTGACCTCCTCAACATCCTGAACATACCATACTGGAAATGAATCATTATCGCCATATGTGAACAGGATGCTGTTCGGGGCACACGATTCAAGATAATTTGCACCGATATCCCTTGCCGTGTACCGGCCCGACCTGTTGTGATCATCCCAGTTCTCAGCAGCCATCAGCAGAGGACCGGCAGCCAGAAGGAGGATAAAAGTAATCAATGCCGATATCCTGTTGCCAAGGTACTTCTGAAACAGTTCATACAGGAACATGAATCCCATTCCAACCCATATTGCAAATGCATAGAAGGAACCTGCATAGGCATAATCGCGTTCTCTTGGCTGATTGGGATACTGGTTCAGGTAAAAAATAATTGCCACACCTGTCATCAGGAACAGTGCCACAACAAGACCAAGTCCGTTTTTGTCTCTTTTATACTGCCATAAAATACCGGCAATGCCTATTAAAAGCGGAAGCATGAAATATGTGTTCCTGGCCGGATTGCTTTTTAGTTCTCCGGGCAGGGCTTCCTGATCACCCAGCCGCACATTATCAAGAAAGTTTATTCCACTAATCCAGTTCCCGTGGATCTTGTTGCCGTTCCCCTGAATATCATTCTGACGACCTGCAAAATTCCACATGAAATAGCGGAGGTACATAAATCCGGTCTGATACCTGAAGAAGAAACGAAGGTTTTCAACGAAAGTGGGACATACCAGTGATTCCCTTTCGGATCCTGAGCTGACAGTATATTTTTTCCCTCTTATCTTTCCCCAGTGTTCATAAGCTGTTTTATGTTCCGGGTCGGGGCTGTACATTCGCGGGAAGATAGTTTCGAACTTTTTGTCATACTCATATTCGGGATGGTAATAGGCCTCATATTTACCATTCACCTTGTTATAGCCTGCTATGACTTTTTTCATGTCGAGCGCCGGAGCACTGTAATAAGGCCCGTAGAATTTAGGAGAGCTCCCGTATTGCTGCATATTTATATAATATGCCAGTGAGAAAATATCGGAAGGATTATTCTGATTCATCGGAGGTCTGGCCGACGACCTGATCATTATCATTGCATATGAAGCCTGTCCTATCATGATCACTGTAAGGGCCGTCATTATATAGTTAAGGATAACCTTATGCGTTTTTATTGAATACCTTATGCCGGATACCAGAAGGGCTATGAGAGCCGCAATGAATATCAGAAGTCCGGTGTTATAAGGTAATCCGAAAATATTTACAAAAAGAAGTTCGAACCACCCGGCGACCCTGGGAATCCCCGGGATCAGAACAAAAACCATTAGCCCAAGCAATCCAACACCTGTCAGCAGCGTTTTAATGATACCTGGTGTTGTAACCTCATATTTCTTGAAGTAATAGACAAAAACCAGAACAGGAATAACAAGCAGGTTAAGCCGGTGAATACCAAGCCCAAGTCCCATTATATAAGCAATTAGAATGATCCAGCGTCCCGAAGTTGGCTGATCAGCTTCCTCTTCCCATTTTAGCATAGCCCAGAATACCACACCGGTACATAGTGATGAGACGGCATAAAGTTCGCCTTCGACAGCTGAAAACCAGAACGTATCCGAGAAAGTATAGACCATTGAACCGATAAGTCCGCTTCCGATAATTGCAGGGAAATGTTTCGACCCGAGTTCCCCGTCTCTTGTTAAGATCCTTCGTACCAGATGAGTAATTGTCCAGTAAAGGAACATTATTGCGAATGCACTGCAGATTGCCGACAGGATATTGACCATAAGGGCTGCTTTTGATCCGTCGCCGCCGGCAAAGAGGGTGGCGATCCTTCCTACCATAATGAACAGTGGTGCTCCCGGGGGATGGCCTACCTGAAGCCTGAATGCCGAGAGAATGAATTCACCGCAATCCCAGAAACTGACGGTTGGTTCAACAGTCAGCACATATACAATTGCTGAAAAGATGAACATGAACCAGCCTGTTATACTGTTCCAGCGGCGGTAACTGCTCCATACTGAGTCCATAAATTATCTTTTTGATTTGTTGAAAAAACAAAGAACGTAAAAATTATGGAAAAAATTATCAACGTATTAAAAGCCGGCTTATAATACGTTTTTTACAGGCTCTGTTATGTTTTATAACGCATCTATTCTACTTAAACCCCCTTTCCCGTTTCCAAGGGGGAAAGGCTTTGCGCTCCTTCCCCTGTGTGTGGGGGAAGGCTGGGATGGGGGTCTAAACACTCCCTCGCTGGCGCGGATTTGTAATCCGTGCCTTCAAATAAACAGTCCATCGCTGGCGCGGATTTGCAATCCGTGCCTTCAAAAAAACACTCCATCGCTGGCGCGGATTTGCAATCCGTGCCTTCAAATAAAACAGGCTGGTAATTCTTATCGGGTCTTTGTGGCACCGATTGCAAATCGGCGCCAGCAAAGCCATATCAACGCCAGCGAAGCCAAATCGGCGCCAGCAGTTTATACTTCAATAAAGTACCGCCAGGGTTTATTTTTCCATATCTCTCCGGCGTAATCCACCCCTATCCTGGAACCGGTTTTAAAGGAAGGTTTTAAACCATTATCTTCCACCCATATACGATCTGAAACTGCCAGGTTTTCACCATAATAGGATTTGTTTATCCCGAGAGCTTTTGTCAGTTTCCCCGGACCGTTGAATCCTTCTATTCCACGTATTAACGCCGCCTGCGGATCATCCTTTTCACCGGCCACAAAATTCAGCATCCAGTACATACCGTATACAAAATAAACATATATCCTGCCCCCGGCATGAAACATAATCTCATTTCTCTTTGTCTTTCCATGGCTGGCATGACATGCTTTATCCTCATATCCCCTGTATGCCTCAGTCTCGGTTATCATATATTTCCGAAGGCTGTCATCATAAGATCTGATAACAAGGATCTTGCCTATGAGTTCCGGTGCAACATTCAGAACATCACGGCTAAAAAAATCTTCCGATAATCTTTTGCCATGATTCATTTCAATAGGGGATCTTATTTTCATACTCCTCCCACTGCCTGAATACTTCTTTCCCCCCTGCATCAGGCACATGCTGAAAAATGACTTGTCTCTTTTCCTTTTCCAGAGCTATTTCATCATATATCCGGCTGTCGTTGAACCCTGCGGTGGCAGCATCCAGGCGATCGGCAGCAAATACAACTTTCCCTATTCCCGACCAGTAAATTGCACCCAGGCACATGGGGCAGGGTTCACATGAAGTGTAAATGACGCATCCTGAGAGGTCGTGGGTTTTGAGGACAGCTGAGGCTTTGCGGATGGCAATGATCTCAGCATGTGCGGTCGGATCGTGTGAAAGGACAACTGTATTTATTGCTTCGGCAATAACTCTACCATCCTTTGTGATTACAGCCCCGAACGGCCCGCCGCCGTCTTTAATGCCATTCCCGGCTATTTCGACAGCCCTTTTTAAAAAAGACCGGTCATCGTTTTTCATTCTGCAGTTTCTTATATTGCTTCTGAACCGAAATGATTATAAAAATACACTT
>CAZKMH010000261.1:0-5583 GCA_964553395.1 uncultured Rikenellaceae bacterium
CTCCCGGGATACCCGGCAGCTTCAATGTGGTGTCAACAACCGCATCGAGGCCTCCGACGTGGGTTATCATTACAGCCGGATTGATCTTTTCCTCGCTTAACAGCTTCAGGGCTTCACGCATGTCGTCAGTATTACCTCCCGAGGTGCCTACAATATGGGTAAAAGCATAATGGACATTGTAAAAATTGAATTCTGCCTTGAAATCAGGATTTGTGGGTCCGGCGAAAAAATTGAGGCAACCGTCAAATCCAAGGATAGCATCCCCCTGCTCAATGACCTGCTTTACCGGTGCAAAGATGAAAACATCATCAAAACCTGTTCCCCCGGAAAGCTCCTTTAACTGCCTGACTGGATTAAATGTTTTTCCTGTATTGACATACTCAAGTTTAATGCCCATTTCCGCAGCATGTTCCGGAGGGAAAAGACATGCGGCCATCGCCAGCCTTGTCTCATCGATATCGGTGACAATAATCAGCCCTGGTTTCCGGTCCTGGTGCAGGGCATAATCAATAGCCCCCAGCCCCATCGGACCAACACCTGCGAGTATTGCCATTTTTCCGCCCTTCCGGATTCCCATCTCATGGACATATGTTCCGGGGGGTATATGATAACTTGCATGGAATGCGCCAATTATGCATGACATCGGTTCGGCAAGTGAAGCAGCAAAGAATGCCTCGCCGTCATAGGGAAGCAGGCAATGGGCTTCCATTACAATATCCGGGATGATGATATGAGTGGCATCACCGCCAATGTACCGGTAGGAGTATCCGGGAGCATTGAGTGTGCCTATCTGACTCATGGCCGGTTGTATTGAGAATTTCTGTCCTTTACTGAATTTATGCTGCCATTTCTTCCCGACCTCAAGAATGATACCGGCAAATTCGTGCCCGATTATCGTGGGATTGATGTGGATATCATCGGGTATACGCTTATGTTCAGCTCCCTGGAGTGCTGCCTTATGGGATGACATGCAGATACTATCGGAAATGACTTTTGCAAGGATCTCATCTTCCTTTAATGGTGGCAGCTCGAATTCCTCGAGCCGGAGATCTTTTTTTCCGTAAATTCTGACTGCTTTGGTTTTCATAAATAGTTTTATTTCCTTCATTTTTTAAACCCACCCTCGCCCCTCCAAGGAGGGGAATTGTTCCTTATCAACCTCTCGCCCTCTCGCCCTCTCTTCATCACCCCAACATAACCTGGCCACCTGTAACCGGCACTGCCTGGCCTGTTTCATATTCCTGATCCACAATATAGAGCAGAGCCTTTACTACATCCTCAAGCCTGCAACCCCGCTTCAACGGGACCTGATCCTCGTAGAATTTCCTGACATCATCGATACTCCTGGCACCAGGCACTTTACCTGTTCTGAGGTACTGCACAAACAATCCGTTTTCCGGATCGGACCATAAAGGTCCTTCATAAAAATTACCCGGACAAATGGAGTTTACCTTTATCCTGAACGGAGCCAGCTCCAGTGCGAATGACTGGGTAAGCCCCACACCTCCGAATTTCGCTCCGGCATAGGCAAAATTACGGTTGCTGCCACGAAGCCCCGACTTGGAGTTGATCTGTATTATGTCAGTAAAATATTCCGGATTCTCCGTATTCTGCTGCTTCATCACCTCTGATGCATACTTTGCGCAATGATAATAACCATTGTAATTGATTTTTGTTGTCGTCAGGAACAAATCAGGTTCCATCTCATCCAGGCCTCCTGCTTTCAGTACACCCGCATTACTTACAATAATGTCAAGTCCGCCGAATTCATTTACTGTGGCAACAACCATTTCCTTTACCGAAACAGGGTCAGAAACATCGGTCCTGATGAAAATGGCTTTGCCTGAGGATTTTATTTCTTTCAGTTTTGAGATGAAAGCTCTGCCGGCCTCTTCGTTGAGGTCCGCAACGACAACGTTGACATTCAGTTTGTATAACGATTCGGTAATGCCGGCGCCAAATCCCTGCGCCCCGCCGGTAATAATGGCTATTTTGTTTGCGATTTTATTTTCACCGGAACCCGCTCTGGCCACCTTTCGTCTGTAATTCTCAACTTCCCACTGGTCGATGAATGCTACCTGGTCGGGATTGAGAAATTTAATTCCGCCGAACTGCAATGCATAATGACTTATCCTTATGAGGTCTTCATAAACATCAAGGACGGCTTCAGCAGCCTGGCTGCTATCGTCAGCTGCAATAAGTCCCATTCCCTTGATCACGATCACTTTGGGCAGGTAACCATATTCATCTTTGAACCTTGGGATCAGATTCCTGATCGAATCAAGAGCCTTCTCGGCTGTCGAGGTTTGTTCAATATAGAGATACCGGGTCTTGCAATAGACAATAGTGTCAGGTATAAGTGGGAGTGAGATCTTATGGAACTCCTGCCTGTTTGTGTAATATTTAGCTATCAGTGTATTATGCCTCCACTTTAATATTTTTGGTCGGCCCTCCGCCAACATCATGCGTAAAGAAGGTAATATCTTGTATATTAATGGATTGCAAGGAAGTTCTCCGACATCAGAAAGTCGTGGCACTCTCTTTTCGATTGTTGCAATAATGTCATTGTAAATATCCCTGATCTCACCGGTTGTATCTGCTCCGACAAAAATCCCGTGGTTTTCAAGGAAAATAATTTTCGGCTCGCTTTGGAACTTCCTTCGCCATGAAATAATTTCAGCTTCAAGCTTCTTAAAGAGTGTATAACCGGGATCAGTGTAAGGAACAAAAAGGACCTTGTCTCCAAACAGTTCATTAATAAGATTCTTTGCATTTCTGCTGCAAAGAATTCCATTGATAAGAGTCGGGTGGAGGTGGACCACAAACCTGTACTGAATCATTTCATGCAACGATGTCTCCACTGACGGTCTCAGGTTCCTGCCGGTATCGATAATGATCTTAAAAAGATCGGTTTTGACCTGGTCCTCCCGTTCCACGGGATCGTCAGAATAGCTTTTATCCGAAATTTCCCGGAGCTTTTCTCTGCTTAAAGCAACAAGTCCCTCCTCAGTCAATTCGGCAAGTGGCCGTCCGCTTGCCTTCACCCAGATGGTACGGTCGTCCTTAAATGATGTGTTTCCACCGCCGGCAATGACATATTCCCTGTCTGCACCATAGAATCTTGATATTTCGATCAGATCCTTAATTTCACGATTCATATTCCCATTTATTTAAAAAGTATTCAATAACCTGTTGCCCGAGGTTGACAAGATCATTCTTCTGATTATGGCTCACTGCACCATTATCGAGAACATATCCCTGCCTGTCATGTGCCCTCAGGTATTGATGGGCAGCAATAACACATACCCCCTGCCAGGAAATAATTTTAAGTGATTCATCCAGGGGAACACTACCTCTTGCGGTGACGGTAAGCGGTGTCAGGTCAGGAGTATTATGCTCCGTGCCGAAGGTGATCACAAAACCTTTACTGTCAAAGTATTCCACGAATGATTTAAGAATCGAATGATCATTCCTTCCCGGGATAAGCTCAATACATCTGATACCAAGTGATGTGAGCGATCTGTGGAGATTTTCTGTATCAGCCTCAAATTCAGTGTATTTACCCGACTGATCATCAAGCAGAACCGGATAGCATGGAATTCCTCCGGCTTTAGTTATGATCCTGATGAGCTTTTTAAGACTGAGAAATGAACTCTCATCTTCCGCTACAAATGCTGAACCTCCTGCTTTTAACAGATTAGAGCGGATCTCATTTTCCAGTTTTGCTGCATCAGTTATGCCTGCCTGAGACTTTTTACCACCATAGAGAGTTTCAATAAAATTGAGCTGAGCACCCGGATCTTTAAAGCACTCAACTGCAATATGTCTTACAGCTTTAGCAAGGTGACGCTCCCTGACCAGTTCATGTGCGTACTTTCGTTTTATTACTTCGTACGATAAAGAAAACATCGGATTTACCGGCCTGATAAGGTCATTTAGCCTTGCTGTCATTTCCCTGATCTGGTTCTGGCTTTCCCTTATCACCCTGTTGAGCCGTCTTTTATTTCGCCATCCGGGAGTGAAAGGATAATCAAGACCTTTACCGCAGAAATATATTCTTCCGGGATTGTTCGGATCGTTAATCCTTATTCCGTCCTGCTGTTCTTTTTTCAGAAGTCCGATGAATTCTATATTAAAGAGCGGAAATATATTATTGTGGATACAGCCATCATGAAATTCCTCATAGCCGTCGGTCACAAAAAAATCATTAATGCCGAGTGCCGCAATATTCTCTTTTTTTGCAATCGCAAAAGCAGTTTCCAGGCTGTCGAATGCGCTGAATGAATAAGGCGTGTGGATATGGTTGTTGGATTCCCGGAACTCAGGAATCTTAACGTCTTTCATAATTTTCCTGAGCTCGTTATTCCACGGGAATGAATAGAGGAAATTTTCTGTCACTGTTTCGGAATTTAATGTTTTCAATTACCAGGTCAATGCCTCATCAGGTACATTGTTAAGTGATTCACAGATCCAGTCAGCTTCGTAAAGCAAGGACCTGTCAAATGAGGTTGTAACTGCAAGGCATCTGCAGCCGGCTGATTTTGCAGCTTTTATCCCGCTCACAGCATCTTCGACTACCAGGCATTCTTCGGACTGTAACCCGATCCTTTCTGCTGCCTTATTATAAATATCCGGAGCAGGTTTTTTGTTTTCCACGTCCAGCCCGGTAATGATTACATTAAATGTCGATGCCGGTATTCCAATTTCCAAAAGGTTGGCTTCCATTTTGACTGTGTCGGCGCTTGTAGCCAGGGCAAGTCTGAGTCCCATGGTACGGCACCGGTTAACCATTTCCACAGCTCCCGGAAGTGGTTTTAAATTACCACGGATTATCGATTTGTAAATTTCATATGTCCTTGCCTTAACTTTATCTATATCGACGGCAAGTCCGTACTTTTCAGCCACACCTCCGATATACCTGTTTTCTCCTGTACCCACAAATGGCTTAAAATCAATTGGTTTTACGATCAGCCCATTTTCAGCGAACATCATTATTGCAGCTTTACAAATGTACTGTTCCGAGTCGGCCAATACACCATCCATATCGAAAAGGACACCCTTTATCATCTGAATAATCTGTCTAACTGTTGTATTCGTGACTTTCCAAGCTCTTTCTTCTTTCCGGTCATTTCTACAATTATAGTCATTTTTGCAGCATTTTCGAGAACTTCCAGCTTATCAAAAGCCTGAAGCAGGCTCGATCCGGTAGTAAGAATTCCATGATTTTCCAGAAGAAGAACATCGGCTTCTGTCGCGTATTGTGCAACAATATCGGCAAGCTCCTTCGTTCCCATCAAGGCATAAGGAACAACTTTTGGTATACCGCAGATTGCTCTTGCCTCCGCAGTGAGGCAGGTATTGATCTGTGCTTTCATTGCAGTGAATGACGAAGCAAAAACCGGATGGGCATGAACGATTGCCGAAACATTCCCGTTCTTTTTATAAATGTTGATATGAAGGGCGTGTTCGATCGAAGGTTTAAGATCAGGTGTCAGATTTTCACCATGTACCGACATTATTCCAACTTCTTTCCATTTCATTCGTCCCTTGTCGGTCGCTGAAGGAGTTATTACGATGATCTCA
>CAZKMH010000262.1:0-5569 GCA_964553395.1 uncultured Rikenellaceae bacterium
CGGATATTTTCGGACCATCTATTCCGAAAATGTTCGGAATAGAAGATGAGAAACCCGATGTTACGGCTTTCGGTGATAAAGAAATGATTTTCCCCATAGTGAAATACGGAGTTAAAATTATCTCAATAGGGTTTTTTATCGACCGCAGCCAGTCGCTTATCTGGCGGGGACCAATGGCCGGGAAAGCTGTTACCCAGCTCTTTGAAGATACCCAGTGGGGAGATATTGACTACATGATCATTGATTTTCCTCCCGGAACCAGCGATATTCAGCTCACAACTGTTCAGAAACTTAAACTGACCGGAGCAATTATAGTGACCACACCACAGGAAATATCCCTGAATGATGCACGTAAGGCAGCCTCTATGTTCACCAATCCTGATCTTAAAGTTCCTATTCTGGGTATTATTGAGAACATGTCCTGGTTTACACCTGAAAAGCATCCGGATGAGATATACTACATCTTTGGCAAGGGAGGCGGTCTCAGGCTGGCAAAAGAATTCAATACAGTTCTTCTTGGTCAGATACCACTTGTTATGGAAGTAGGTGAAGCGGCAGAAAAAGGATTAAGCGTCTTCAGCCAGAAAAATAAACCTGTTGCTACCGCATTTGAAAATATTGCTGAGCTTATTGTTTCGAAAACAGAATAAATATTACCTTTATATAAAATTGTGTTACGATGAGTGTGGTTCGTTTCAGCGTAAGTCTGGAGGAAGAACTGCTTAAAGAGCTCGATCTTTATGTGAGCGATAATAATTTTGCAAATCGCTCACAGGGGTTAAGGCACCTTATTGAAAAAAATATTGTTGAGAAAAAATGGCAATGCAATTATATTGTTGCCGGAGCGATTGTCATGATTTATGATCATCACAAAAAAGAGATTCTTACGAAGTCAAATGATATTCAACATAATTATTTTGATGTGATACTATCATCACAACATTATCATTTAAGTCACGATATGTGTCTGGAAATCATTGCAGTAAAGGGCAAGGCAAAAAGACTTACTGAATTGTCAGACAAGCTGATCAGCATTAAGGGAATAAAGCATGGGAAACTTTTAATGAGCAAAACTGATTAATTTTTTTTTATAGTTAGTAACACTAATTTTGAAATTCGTAATACTTATAAGCCAGACTCATGAAAAAAGGGTTTGTATTAATATTTGCATCTGTTATTATGGTCTTACCGACATTCTCGCAGATAAAAATCCCTTCAATACTTCAGGATACTATTAACCTTGATGAAGTAGTTGTAACAGGAACAACTGTAAAAGTAAACAGAAATAATGTACCTATGGCTGTTTCGGTCGTCGGTAACAGACAGATCAGTGAGAGTGTTGAAACTGCTCTTTTACCGGTATTGAACGGAAGAGTTCCAGGTTTATTTGTGACGGAACGAGGGATTATGGGGTTTGGGGTATCAACAGGTGCTGCAGGACAGATTTCTATAAGGGGAATTGGAGGCAGCCCCAATACCGGGGTTTTAATGCTGATTGACGGTCACCCGCAATTCATGGGGATATTCGGCCATCCCCTTCCAGACTCTTACGTCGCTTCTGATGTTGAAAAGGTCGAAGTTATGAGAGGTCCGGCATCAATCCTATATGGATCAAATGCCATGGGGGGAGTCATAAACATTATTACGAAAAAACAAACGGAAAACGGACTGCATGGTAATGCGCATTTCATGTACGGTTCATATAACACTCAAAAGTATATGGTATCTGCCGGTTACAGGAAAAATAAGTTCAGCGCTTTTGTGTCTGTTAACCACGACCAGACCGATGGCCATCGTGAAAATTCTGATTTTAACATTACGAACGGATATATTAAACTTGGTTATGAACCAAATGCAAACCTGAGTGTCAATACCGATTTCAGTCTTGCACATTTTAAAACAACTGATCCCGGACCTGATACGCTTAATGCTCTTACAGGAAACTCACTTGACATTACAAGAGGTTATTGGTCATTGACAGCCGACAATAGTTTTGGAAAATTTTCAGGTACAACAAAGCTTTTTTACAATTTTGGCGAACATAAAATTTCAGACGGATTTCTTTCACATGACGAAAATTATGGCATAAACATTTATGAAACCGCCAGATTATTCACAGGTAATAATTTCACCTTCGGCGCAGATTATCTTGTCTATGGGGGAAAAGCCGGGAATGAAAAGTACGGAACTTTCATCACTGACACAACTGTTTATGATGCCGGTTTATATGGATTTGTACAACAGACACTGTTTGAAAAACTTACTGTCAATGCAGGATTGCGACTCCAGCTGCATAAAATATACGGAACTGTATGGATACCTGCCGGCGGATTTGCGTGGAAAGTTCTGAAAAATACTACATGGAAAACATCTGTTTCAAAAGGATTCAGAAGTCCTACGATCCGGGAACTTTTTGTTTGGAATCATAATGTCAGTTTAAGTCCCGAGTCAATAATGAGCTATGAAACCGGAATACTTCAGAATTTTGCTGATCGAAAACTAAATCTCGAACTGACAGGATTTATTGTTAAAGGGGATAATATGATTATTACCATACCAAACATCGGCCTGCAAAACGCCGGTGAAGTTCACAACAATGGTATTGAATTCAGCTGTAGCGCTGATCTTTCAGAAAATCTGGCACTTAACCTGACTTATTCTTATACCCACATGAAGACTCCGGTATACGCAACTCCCAGACATAACCTTTTCACCAGCGTCAATTATAAATTCAGGAAATTCCGTTTTATTGTAAGCAATCAGTATATCAATCATCTGGATAGTGATCCCACTTCAAACAGTGAGTCCTTTGAGACATATTCCCTTCTCTGTTCGAAGATATCTTACAGGCTATTGAAATCTGCTGAGTGTTTTCTAAGTGCTGAAAATTTACTTAACCAGCGCTATGCAACAAACATATATTATACAATGCCGCGTATAACTGCTTTTGGGGGTGTCAAGGTTAAACTGTGACAATGAATCAAAAACAAATCAATTATCACATATTTTATCTGCAGGGTAGTGTTCATTGGCAGACACATAAAAAAAGAAAAGACAGCAATCTGATATTTGAACTGTTTTTCTTTTTACTGACTTTTTGGTTTATGGGTCCTGCAATGTTACAAGTTAAAGAAGTAAAGAAATAATAAATCCCTGCTGATTAAAGACCCCTGCTACTACTTCTCTTTCTCTAGTTCCTCCAGCCGTTTTTCAATATCTTTCTGCGAGCGGTTGAGTTCATCTGCCTGAGATTTAAGCAACTTTATTTCATCTTCTTTGCTCATTGATTGTATCCACGGGTAACCTGGCACGAATCCGGGATTAAAAGCTCCAAAGCCAATACCACGGCCGAAGCCCCTGCCCCTGCCCATACCTTTTCCTAATCCTATTCCTCTTCCCATTCCTCCGCGTACACCCATCATATAACCCGGCGCATCAAATCCATAACAATATCCAAATGTTCTTCCGGTTCCGGGACCTTGTCCCAGTGGTCCGGTACGATCTCCTGCTGGCATAATACTTAATTTTTAATTGTTTAATTTAATTTTTAATTACATTTTTTATTACAGTACAAATATAATAATTTAAATGAACATATGTTCACTTTATAGAAAATATTTTTGAATTTCATACGTTTATTTTTCTATTTTGAATGGTCGCATGAAACCACATTATAAAAGAACTGTTAATGATTGATTAAAAATTATAAATATTGCCCGTTTTAACCAATGCTATGTCAAAACTTTCATAAAAAGCTGGTAAAGCAGGAAGATCAGTGCAATGTGAAGGTAAAACATGTTTCAGTTTATTCTCTTTAATGTACCTGATTGTCTCCTTCGTCTGATTATTAATCTCCTTCAGATGAAACCCTCCCATTATGCCATAAAGGGTGTTGATACCTGTAATTTTCCTGGCATGCTCCAATGTGTTGACTATCCCTGCATGTCCGCAACCTGTAACAACAAACAAGCCTTCCGGCAATAAAATAACGATCCCGCTGTCATCCTTAACATAGTCAGGGCTTCCGTCTTCAAAAACAAAAGAGGTGGTTTGTGATTCAAACCCTGTCAACCGCGGTATCTCCCCCATATAAATTATCTTTTCAGATATTTTATAAGGTTCTGACGAAGTAATTAAGTTAAACAACACCGATAATTCTTTTTTTGAATTTTTCAGCCCTATATAAGTATGGTCACTTTTCCGGTACCTCTTAACGAAACATCCCGGATGGCAAATCATGCTGCTGCCTGACAAATAACCAAGTCCGTTACCGTGATCAAAATGGCCATGACTTAATATTACCATATCAATATTTGTCAGACTGATACTTATTGCCTCTGCATTTTTCAGGAACATATCGCTCTGTCCGGTATCAAAAAGTAATCGTTTCCCATCATATTCAATAAGATACGATAACCCATGTTCTGCAGGTGTATGAGCACCCGTATGATTATCTGAAAGCACTGAGATTGTCATAAATCTTTTTTATTCAAATTTAGTCTAAATAATTTTTAAATGAACAAATGTTCATTTAAATTTGTTTGTTATTTTTTTGAAGCAATGTTAGAACATATTGCATCAACAGTTACTGATTCGGATGAGATTTATATTTCTGATTAAAAAACATAATATGATGCAAAGATTTGAAAATTGCCGGACGGAAACATGCCCGCACTGCAAGGTGGCATTGGTCAGACAATTTTATTTCCCCTTAACCGGCTTATCATTCAGTGGAACAATATTATAAGAATCACATTTTCTGCAGCTCTTTGCAGGTTTAACTGTGATCATTGTTTCGTGGCAATTTCCGCATCTGTACCAGTAATCATCTGTAACGTAAGTTCCACCCTGAATGATTATTGCTTTGCCTTCAACAAACGCTTTTGCAATACTTTTACGAGCTTTATCATAGAGTCGTGTAAAGGTAGGTCGTGAAATATTCATTTTTTCTGCAGCTTCTTCCTGTGTGAGGTTTTCATAATCAGCAAGCCTTAAAGCCTCATACTCCTCATATAACAGGTCAATTGATTCCAGTTCCCTCATCGGGACACCGAAGGGTTTAAACCCTTCCATAGCAGGTGGCATTTTTATTCTTCTGAATCTTCTTCTGTTAGGCATATTTTATAAGATTACCAGCTATTAAACTGATTATTTTCAATCGAATCAAATTTAATCACTTAATCTGTTCTATTTCATTCAAATCAAATATTATACTATTTTTTATGAACCTATGTTCATTATCTGAACCAATTTTATTAACTTTAAAAGACAATATCGAGACCCGAAGTTCAGTCAGAGGAGCACTTGATTTTATTCAAAGGTCCGTTGGTATTGTCTCTGTAAAATTTTTAAAATTTTTGTCAAATTCAAAGTATAACACTTAAAATCAAACTATTATGGAAGAAAGAATTTATTCAATGCCGCGTATCGGCGAAAAAGCGCCTGAATTTAAAGCTGTTACAACACAGGGTGATATTAATTTCCCCGGAGATTACAAAGGAAGCTGGGTAATTTTATTCAGTCACCCTGCAGATTTCACACCTGTTTGCACGTCTGAATTCATGACATT
>CAZKMH010000263.1:0-2343 GCA_964553395.1 uncultured Rikenellaceae bacterium
GCCCGGTCTATTAGCCACTCCGATTCTCATCTTTTCCGGATCTATATTGAACTTTTTTATGGCAGATTCATTAAGTATACAAGTCTGTGCATCGGAAAGAAACTCTTTATTGAAGAATCTTCCCGAAAGAAGTATCATACCATAAGTTTGCAGGAAATTGTAATCCACCCAGTACATCCGCATATTCATTATTTCATCTTTTTTCCCTTCCAGTGTGTACCCGGTGCTGAAGTTCTGGCTCCCCCCGGGTACAGATACAGAACTTGTCATATTAACGACTCCCGGTATTATGGCTGTTGTTTCCTTAAATGATCTGGCATTGGCTCCGAGTTCTTCCTCATTCTCAAGCACAAGCAGCTGGGCACTGTTAAATCCGGGATCCCTTTTAAGCATGTAAATTAATTGGCTGTACATTATCAGAGTGCTGACTATCAGGAAAATCGAGATTGTAAACTGAAGGACGACAAGCACTTTCCTGAGGCCGCCTTTGTGACTATTGTTATCTTTGCCTCCTTTCAGGACCCTGTAAGGGTTGAAAGAAGAGAGGAAGAAAGCCGGATAACTTCCTGCAATGATCCCGGTTATTAATGAAAAGACCAAAATGAACGGGACCATATACCATGTAGCCGTAAGATTCAGTGTGATGTTTGTGTCAAGGAGGTCATCGAAAAAGGGTAGAACTATTTTTATAATGAAAAGTGCAATAACAGTCGATACAAATGATATTATAACTGACTCGGTAAGGAACTGGGCTATAAGCATACCTCTGGTTGATCCGCTCAGTTTCTTTAAGGCCACTTCTTTTGTTCTTGCTGATGCCTGTGCAGTTGAAAGATTTGTGAAATTGATTGCAGCTACCACGAGTATCAAAAAGGCTATTCCACCCAGAATTTTTAATAATTTCGGATTGCCGGTTGGCAGAAAGTGAGGTTTGATCGACGTATTGAAATGAATATCTGTAAGTTTTTGAAGATAATATTCATATTTGTACCCCAAGTCGAGAAATTCATCGGAAGAAAGGTTATAATATTTCTGTATCTCAGGTCCGAGATGCTTGACCGCAAGCAGCTTCAGTTTTTTATTGACATTCCTGTAATCAGCACTTGGTTTAAGTAGCAGATATGTGTTTAATTGGCCGTTATCCCAATCCAGATTATTAGACAGGTGATCAGACAGCATGGATACCAGCACACCAGCCTTGAAGTGCGAGTTCCCGGGAATATCTCCCATGACACCTGTGACAACATACGTTGCAGGATCTTTTCCTATTTTAAGGATCTTATCAACCGGGTTCTGGTTACCGAATATCTTATTCGCAACTGAAGCGGAAAGGACAATTTTCCCGGGGGCATTAAGAAGGTTTTCGGGATCGCCTCTTAGTACAGGAATTGTGAAAAAATTAAAAAATGAGGGATCAGCTTCAATAATATTTTCCTCAGTATATGTCTGATTATTATATGTAATTATTGTTTCACTTTCCCAAAAACTATTATGCTTTCGCTTCATTCTGAGAAAATCCTCAACCTCCGGGAACTCTGTGAGGATCTCCGGACCGAGTCGGGCTGGTGTTATAGCTTCAGTTCCAGACCTGGCACTCCCACACCTGAGGTCCGTGACTATATTGTAAATCCTGTCCCTCTTGACATTGAATCTGTCATAGGTTACTTCGGAAAGTATATAGAGTGCAATTAAAAGACTGCAGGCAATCCCGATGGAAAGGCCGGTTATATTGATGAGAATATATGACTGCTGGCTTTTAAAAGACCTTAAACTGTGCTTAATGAGATTATTCAGCATATTATTTGAAAATTAGATTCTTATAATATCCTTTAAATCATATCAGGAATTTATTAGTTTCCGGTCCCTTCCTTTTATAAAAGACTGATTTTATAATATATTGCTGCAGGCTGCAAACTACGGTCAGGTATATCGCCCGTTCCTCCTGGAATATTACTGGAAGTCAGATGGCAACTTATTGAAGTGTGAGTGTGAGAGCGGGAGCGTCCTTATTACTGAATCTTGACGATCCTTCAGCAATGTTCAGCATAATACTGAATGAAGCCCGACGAAGCTGATCATTGGTAGTTCTGTCAAAATTTCCTTTGGAGATTGCCTTATGCTGAAGATGTGGTAATCATTCATGGGATCGCTATTGCGATCAGGACGGACCAATAAATCAGGAAATCAAACAAGAAGATATCGCGAAAAGTTTTTTTGCGTCATGCCTATTAATTGAATAATTTTATATAGAAATATTGTTTATCAGATGGATGCGGTAGTCAAATCGAACTGCCTGATTGAATTTAAAAGCGGTGCGACCGGAACGCTGGAAGGCTTGAGTGT
>CAZKMH010000263.1:2353-5568 GCA_964553395.1 uncultured Rikenellaceae bacterium
TTTAAAAGGGAGGGTAAAGGTTCCCAATTCATTAATAGAACCTGCAATAAGGAACAAGGGCTGCCCGGAAATATCGGATGAGGAAATTCAGATCGGTAATTTACCATAAATGGGACTTCTGACATATTTTGATCAACTGACATTGACTTTTCAGAGGATTCATGAACAAACATTAATTTCAATTCCACTGACATGATTTCCATCCAGGGATATCAGATAAAAGAAAAGCTTTTCGAAAGCAATAATTCATTAGTGTTCCGGGCTGTCCAGGATACAGCGGGACTTCCTGTGGTTATCAAGCTCCTGAAAGGAGAATACCCCAATCCGGACAGGATTGCCCGCTTTAACCGGGAATTTGAAATACTGAAAAACCTGAATATTGATGGTATAATAAAGGCTTACAGCCTGGAAAACTTTAACAACAGCTGTGCCATTATAATGGAGGACATCGGTGGTGAATCGATAAAGAAGTTACTTCAGAACAGGAGACTGAGTTTAGATGAATTCCTCAGGTTGTCAATCAGGATATCTGATATTCTCGGCCAGATGCATCAGTTAAATATAATTCATAAAAATATAAATCCGACGAATATTGTCTGGAACCAGAAAACTGACCGGGTCAAGATCATTGATTTAGGCATTTCCACAGTACTTACTCGCGAGATTGCAAGTATACAAAATCCGAATGAATTCGAAGGGACACTCAGTTATGTCTCCCCCGAGCAGACAGGAAGAATGAACCGTATGCTTGATTACAGGACAGATATGTACTCTCTCGGAGTTACCATGTACGAAATGATAACAGGAGAACTGCCTTTTCCGGATAAAGATCCGATGCAGTTAGTTCATTGCCACATAGCGAAGGATCCTGTTCCTCCACATAAGCTGAAATACTATCCAAGGTATTTAGAACAATCGGAAGGAGCTGTGATATCCAGGATCATTCTTAAACTGATGTCAAAAAATGCCGAAGAAAGATATCAAAATGTTTATGGATTAAAAGCAGATCTGGAAAATTGTCTGGAGCAATTATATTCTGCAGGTAAAATACTCGATTTTGAAATAGGAGGAAAGGATTTTTCTGAAAGATTCCAGATCCCGCAGAAACTATACGGCAGGGGTAAAGAAACAGCATCACTGATAAATACTTTCAACAGCATCTGTCAGGGGACAAAAGAGATACTGATGGTTACCGGGCCGACGGGCATTGGGAAGACAGCCCTGGTGAATGAGATCCATAAAACAGTTGTTGCAAAAAAAGGCTACTTCATTTCGGGCAAATTTGAGCAGTTCCGGCGGAATATACCATACTCCTCCCTGTTACAGGCTTTTCAACAACTGATAAAACAGATACTAACTGAAAGCGAAGAACAAATATCGATATGGAAGAAGGAAATAACTGAGGCTATCGGTCCTAACGGACAGGTGATCATTGATGTTATCCCTGAAGCGGAGCTCATAATTGGCAGGCAGCCTCCCGTACCAGCTCTCCCGCCCCAGGAATCACAGAACAGGTTCAACCTTTATTTTAAAAATTTTATCAGAACCTTTGCAAATGAAAGTCACCCTATTACCATTTTTCTTGACGCCCTCCAGTGGGTAGACATTCCCTCACTTCATCTGGTAGAGCTTTTCATGACGGATTCAGACACGAAGTATCTCTTCCTGATAGGCGCATACAGGGATAATGAGATTAATCAGAGCCACCCGCTTTCTGTTGTTCTTGAAAAAATCAAAAAGGCCGGGACAATGATCAAAACCCTGCCCTTATCATCCCTCGATTATGAGACTATTAATCTTATACTGGCGGATACCTTAAAATGCCACCCGGAAAAAACCGGGGAGCTTGCAAAGCTTTGCATGAAAAAAACCAACGGAAATCCATTCTTCCTGATTCAGTTTTTGCAGACAATCCATGAAAACAGGCTCTTTGAATTTGACAGTAAACAGATGATATGGAGATGGGAAATCGGCAGTATTCAAAAGATGAAGGTGACTGACAACGTGGTAGATCTTATGGTAAGTAAAATTCAGAAGCTCCCTGAAAAAACACAGTATATTCTCAAACTGGCAGCCTGTATTGGAGCACAGTTTGATTTAAGGTTACTATCTTTTGTCTACGAAAAGACACCGGCTGAAACCGCTGAAGATCTGTGGGAAGCTCTTGTTGAGGAAGTGATTCTTCCTATAAGCGATATCTACAGGTTTGTCCCGAGCGACTATGAAAATGCTGAGGTTTGCTACAAGTTCTCACATGACAGGATCCAGCAAGCTGTTCACTCTCTGATAGAGGAAGGGGAAAGAAAAAGGACCCATTGGAAAATAGGCCGGATGCTAATGAGCATCACCAAAGGGGCAGAGCTGGATGACAAGATACTTAATATCGCTAACCAATTGAATTCGGGATTTGAGTCCAACACCGGTCAGGATGAAAAATATGAACTTGCCCGGCTTAATTTTATGGCAGGCATTAAGGCTAAATCGGCAAATGCGAATGAAATTGCATATCAGTACTTCTCCTTTGGGGTTGAGCTCCTGGGCAAAGACTGCTGGAAAGATCATTATATTCTTTCACTTAAAATGTACACAGAGGCAGCGGAAGCATTGTTTTTAACAGGGAATTTTGACAGGATGGATGACCTTGCGAAAGAAGTCTTGAGGAATTCTTCTTCGCTTCTTGACAGGATAAAAATAAATGAGGTAATCATACAGTCCTTTATTTCACGCCTCAGGCTTCCAGAAGTGCTAAAAACTGCAGTGGATATATTAAAACAGCTCGGAGTTAAAATCCCGAAAAAACCTACCATCCTTCATGTTTTATATAATTTTCTCAGGATAAGAATCTCATTGTTTGGCAAGGATACAGAGGACCTGAAAAGCATTCCGGAAATGTCGGATCCATTCAAACTTGCTGCTATGCGTATATTAATGAGCGCCGCCAGCACAGCATACCGCGGCCATACACTTATGGCAATAATGATGGCATTAAAAATGGTCAGGCTTACCTTAAAATATGGGAACTCTCAATTCTCACCCTACGGGTACAGTATGTATGGAATTGTTGTTCTGAGAATTACCGGAAATATTCTGCAGGGTTATAAATTCGGCAACTTCTCCATTGAACTAATGAAGAAATATAAAACAAGGGAGTATAATGCTAAACTTATAGTACTGTTTAATTTCTTCATCAGGTTGTGGAAGGATACAGTAAATGA
>CAZKMH010000264.1:0-1409 GCA_964553395.1 uncultured Rikenellaceae bacterium
GCCTCAATGAAGCCGACGCGCTGGTCAAGGGCATGGAAATCAAGGCGGTAGAATTCGTCAAACAGGGTGCCGAGGTCTATCGCAAGGTCTGAAAGGCAGATGAAAGATATCGATATTGACGACGCCGGCAGCCCGGCGGACGAACTCGGTTTTCTGTTTGATTGCGCCGCGCGGCGCATTCTGCGCGACGAAAATCCGGCTGATTTCATGGCGTGGTTTCAGGATTCCGCGCCGCAGCTCGCGCCGCAATTATTCAGCCAGTTGCCAGACGATGCGGCGTTCCGGCGCGCTTTTCTCACGCAGTTTTCCCGGCTGATCTGGAACAAGACGCCGTTGCCCGGCAATCGTTATCGGCCGCGCCCCATCTCCAAGCCCGAGCGCAACCAGCCTTGCCTGTGCGGTTCCGGCAAGAAATACAAGCAGTGCTGTCACGCGGCTGAAGGTCTGGAACGGGACATGCCCGAATTCAGCATGCTGTTGCATGTGCTGGACAACACGCCCGCAAAGGCGTGGGCGGCGTTGCCCTTTGCGTACCTGAATCTGGACGAGCTGGCCCATGTGGCGAACACCTGGATGAGCGATGGTCGAGCCAAGGACGCCGCCAAACTGCTGGAAGGGCTGTTCGCCGACTGGTCCGGGCTTGACGAGCGCGCCGAGCCCACGCTGTATTGCCTGCTCGACTGCTACGACCGTCTGAACAATCCGCTCAAGAAAAAACGCCTGCTGGAACGCGGCATGGCTGCACCGGACAGAGCGCTGCGTGCGGCCGCCATGCAGCGTCAATGCACGATTCATGCTGACCGTGGCGAATACGACCTGGCCTGGTCGTTATTTCAGCAAGCGCAGCGCCTGGCACCCGACGATCCCGGTCTGTCGCACCTCGAAATCCTGATTCTTAAAAGCCAGGGCGAGCATGCGCGCGCCAGGGAGCGCGCCGCGTTCTGGATTGCGCGTCTGTCCAGAGACAAAACCGGGCAATACGCCGACTTGATCACTTTTCTGCGTCAGGCTACCGACGATTTGAGCGGTTCCATGCTGAACGTCATGCAGGATCACCACCCTGCGTTGCAGCAGTTTGCCGGTTTGCTGGCGCGCCTGCCTGCTCCGGCCTGTCATTACACGCTCAACCTGACCGAAAACAGCACGGGCCCGCTTGACCCGGACGCATCATTGCAGCGGCTGTTCGCGCAATGGGAACCGTATTCGCGTGCCTTGCTGGAATCTAGCCCCGCCATCAACTGGCAAGATCGCTTGCCCTGGCTGACCTGGCTGGAGCAGCAGCCGCTGGCCTGGCAAAGTTTCGAGATCCTGCGGGATATTGTTCAGGCGTTAAACGACACCGAGCCACGCATCAGCGGGATGGAAAGTGACATGGTGCTGCCGCTGCTCTTGCGCGCCGAAGCCTTGCT
>CAZKMH010000264.1:1419-5562 GCA_964553395.1 uncultured Rikenellaceae bacterium
TCGGGCAGCATCGCGCCGAAGGCCGGATGCTCGAGTGGGGCTGGCGCGAAAACCGTCCGGCACTCGGGCTGCTCGCCAGCCTGGCCTTCTATCACGCCGCACATGACGACCTGCAACGCGCCATCGACTTGATGGAGTGGTGCGTGCTCACGCTCAACCCCAACGACAATCAGGGCTTACGCGACGACCTGATTCATCACTACCTGCGCGCCAACCGCATCGACGATGCGCTCCGTCTGGTTGCGCGCTTTCCCCGCGACATGGTCATTATGCAATACGGTCATATCCTCGCGCTCTACATGGCAGGGCGTATGGACGAAGCGCTTGCCCTGCTGAAACAAACCCATGCAGATTTTCCCGAAGTTGGAAAAATGCTGGTCGCAGCCAACCCACGTCGCCCGCAGATTCGGGAAGGAATGGTGAGCGTGGGCGGCAAGGACGAAGCCTGGTTTTATCGCGAAGACAACCTGGACATCTGGGAACGAAGCGGCGGACTGGCGTGGCTGCGGCAAATATTGCACATCAGGCAGGGCAAGCAACCGCAGACGTAGATGTCAGCAATGCGCCGCGCCATTTTCAGGCTTGTGTTTAGCCTCATTTGTTCGCTCACCTTTTGGTGCAGCACACTGGTTGCCGCCGCACCCCTGTCGGCAGCCCTGGATCACGCGTCGGCGATAGGCCTGTCAACCCATTTCCTGAAAGAGCGGCAGGGGCGGATCGAGCTGCCGCAAGCGGTGGCCGCCTACCGGGCGGGAAAATTCCTGCCCGGGACCAGCCCGGTGCTGAATTTCGGGATTGGCTCGAAACCCGTCTGGATTCATTTCGCGGTGGACAACCCGACCGCGACCGCCCAGCCCAGACGGCTGTCCATCGAGACCGCCTGGCTCGACCAGGTCGAGGTCTATTTTCAACGCCAGGGCAGGACCATCGCGACCTATCGCGTGGGTGACAAACAGGCTTACACGCAGCGCCCGGTCGCGAGCCGCTACTTTGTGTTTGATCAGGCTTTCGCGGCCGGCGTCACCGATGTGTTCCTCCGCGTGGAAACGCCCGATCCCATGGTCGTCCCCATCAGCCTGCTGAGCCTGGAGGCGTCGTGGATCCGGCAAACGCAACAGGAGTTGAGTTACGGCGTCGTCTACGGGTTCCTGCTGGCCTTGATGGCCTACAACGCCATACTCTTCTTCAGCCTGCGCGGTTCGCAATACCTGCTGTAGGCCGTCTATCTGGGCATGTTCGTGCTGATGAACGTCG
This sequence comes from uncultured Rikenellaceae bacterium, assembly GCA_964553395.1. Classification (GTDB taxonomy): domain Bacteria; phylum Bacteroidota; class Bacteroidia; order Bacteroidales; family VadinHA17; genus LD21. Next base: position 2,674 of record CAZKMH010000264.1, read on the forward strand.
CCTACACCGGCCATGGCTTCGCCTGGCTCTGGCCGATTTCGGTGAATTGGCAGCAGTGGTCCAACCCCGTCCTGATGTTCCTTTTCGGCGCCAGCGGCTTGCTGTTCGCCAGCCGGTTTCTCGATTTGCAGGTGTATTTCCCACGCGTTCGCAAGGCCGTCATCGGTTTTTGCGCGACATTCGGCATCCTGCTGGGCGCGGCTATCCTGTCGGGCAGCCAGACAGTCGCGCTGCTCGCGTCGTTCAGCTTCGCGTTCCTGTTCTCCGGCCTCATGCTGTTCCTCGGCGTCATCTCGGTGCGCGCCGGGCAGAAGCCGGCGAAATACTTTCTCATCGCCGCCCTTGCCGCCATGCTGGGCGCGATGTTGACGACGCTGTCCACTTGGGGCTTTATTCCGCATAACACCTGGACCTTCCGTGCCGTGGAAATTGGCATGCTGATCGATGCCACGCTGCTCGCCCTGGCGCTGGCCTATCAGCTGCGCATGGGGCAGGAAGAAAAATTACTTGCCGAACGTCTGGCGCAGCAGGATCCGTTGACGGGACTGAACAACCGTCGCGCTTTTTACGACAGAACCCGCTCGCTCTGGAGTCAGGCCACCCGGCACGGGCATCACACCGCGGTCATGCTGCTCGACCTCGATCTGTTCAAGCCGATCAACGACGCTCATGGTCACGCACACGGCGACGAGGTGCTCAAGGCCCTGGCAAATATCCTCAAGCAATCCATCCGCCAAGGCGACATCCTGGCCCGGTGGGGCGGCGAGGAATTCATCGTGTTCTTGCCTGAAACCAATCAGGATGAAGCGACTGCATTGGCAGAAAGGCTGCGCACGGCGATAGCCGGAATGCGTGTCCCTTACGCAACGGGAAACACCGCCGTCACGGCCAGTTTCGGGGTCGCCCAAAAGAGGAGCGGCCACAGCACGCTGGACGCCCTGATTGCCTCGGCCGACGAGTGTCTGTATCAGTCCAAGCAGCAAGGCCGGGATCGGGTAACTGCCAGCTTGATCGGATATCCCGCGCATAAGCCGGAGGATTTCTTTAGTGAAGGCCGTCAGGACACGCTGCCACAAACGCGCGAAGGCTTGTAATGGCGTTACAGGTGATGCGGGATTAAAACAGACCTGCTTGCAACGAAGCATTAGCCACAGGCCGCACCCGCGCAAATTCCAGCAGTTCACCCAGTCGCGCGCCCTTGCTGCGCCAGTCGTGGAATAAGGTTTCCCCCAACAGAACGTAGTGCCACGGCAATCCATCCCGCTGCTCGGGCGGCGGGATTATCTGGAAATTAGCGCTTGATTAATCGGGCTGTGTATAGCACTATTAAAAGCATTATTAACAGTATTTTCAGGTGCGCGCCATGTCACATCTCACTGCCAACGACCTTAAAACAAAAGGGATAGCCGCGATTGAGTCTGTCCTTGCCGAGCATTCCGAAGCGATTGTTTCGGTGCGCGGCAAGGAGCGCTTTGTGGTGATGGATATTGCGCAGTATCACTATTTGCGCGAGTGCGAGCTGGAGGCGGCGTTGGCTGAGACGCGTGCCGATCTGGCGGCGGGACGCTTTATTGAGGCTACACCGGAAGAACATCTGGCGCGCGTGAAATCGTCGGCATGAGTTATCGGCTGATTTTTACCGATCAGTACACCAAACGCGCCGCACGTTTTCTCAAGCGGCATCCTGATCTGGAAAAGCAGTATCTCAAAACCCTGCAACTGCTTGAGCTGAATCCTCACCACCCGTCACTGCGCCTGCATTCCCTGAGTGGCAAGCTGCACACCCTGCATTCGGTTTCGATCAATCTGTCTTACCGCATTACCCTGGAAATCCTGATTCAGGACGAACAGATTATCCCGGTGAATGTGGGCGACCACGACACGGTGTATTGAGGGAGCTTTCATGTGCTACCCCTATAATCACGAGCGCGCCGGTGTTGCGCGCTTTTTTGTGTCCAGCCATGACTGATCCCACGCTTTTATTTCACGCCTTCATCCTCGGCATCATCGAGGGTTTGACCGAGTTTCTGCCCGTGTCCAGTACGGGGCATTTGATCCTGGCTGGGGAGTTGCTCGGGTTCAACGACGACAAGGGCAAGGTATTCGAAATCGCCATTCAGTTCGCGGCGATTCTGGCGGTGGTGTGGGAATACCGGGCGCGCCTGGGACATGCGCTGGTGAGCGTGACGTCCGAACCGGCGTCACAAAGACTGGCAATCAATCTGTTCGTGGCCTTCCTGCCCGCGGCGGTGCTGGGTTTTCTGTTTCTCAAGGAAATCAAAACCTATCTGTTTAACCCGATCGTGGTTGCCTCCGCGCTGATCATCGGCGGCGTGCTTATTTTGTGGGCAGAGCGCCGCAAGCATGTCATACGCGCAGAAACGATAGATGACATGAACTGGCGAGACGCCTTGAAAGTGGGTTTTGCGCAGGCGCTGGCGATGATTCCCGGTACCTCGCGTTCAGGCGCGACGATCATTGGCGGGCTGTTTTTCGGGCTGTCACGCAAGGCGGCGGCGGAGTTCTCGTTTTTCCTCGCGATTCCGACCATGTTCGCCGCCACCTCATATGACGTTTACAAGAACTGGCACCTGTTCAGCGCAAGCGATATCGGCCTGTTTGCAGTGGGCGGCGCGGCTTCGTTTGTCAGCGCCTTACTTGCGGTGCGCGGGTTGATCCGCTTTATCAGCCGTCACGATTTCACCGTGTTTGCGTGGTACCGCATCGTGTTCGGCGTGCTGGTGTTGCTGACGGCGTACACCGGCTGGGTCGACTGGGGCACTGGGCACTAACTCACTCAACTCGCCTTGGGCGGGCGCTTGTCGAGTTTGCGTTGCAGGGTGCGGCGGTGCATTTTCAGCGCGCGCGCGGTGGCCGAGATGTTGCCGT
>CAZKMH010000265.1:0-5504 GCA_964553395.1 uncultured Rikenellaceae bacterium
GGATATTGATTTTAACGGGAAAGCCATCACTGGGCTGCCGAAGCGTCTCCAAATTATATTTACCTGAAGGATACGACCTCTCAAAAATCACCCGTAACTGGGATCGTTTCTCCGGACTGATCAGCTATAAGAAATACGCAAACAACTATGATTTCAGCAAGGCTGTCTTCCTGGTGAATAAGGAAAAATTCACCGATCCAGGATACCTGCTTTTAAAGGAAGAAAAGGCATTATCCTCTCCTGTTGCAGTGCTTTATTACGAATTCTACGGATCGCCCGGTGATGTGATTGAAAAGACCGGTATCCTTAAAGATAGGATCCAGTGTATAACCGGTCACAATTTTGTTCCGTTCGGTAAAGCGCAGATGCCTTCCCTGTGGGATTATGCAGATGGAATTGATACTTTGGAATTTCTTTTAAAAAAAAATCGTCAGGGAATATTGTAATATAAAAAATACTATATTGCATCCTTCGAATCAGATGTAGTTATGGTTTACAAATTTGTAGTGTTATCGGATGAGGATGAGTCGTTTGTGAGAGAATTTGAATTCCTTGACTCGCACACATTGATGGATTTCCACAACACAATCCAGGAGGAACTTGAGTTTGATAAATCCCAGATGGCTTCATTTTATCTGGCAACAGACAACTGGGAAAAGGAGGAAGAGTTTACGCTATTCGATATGGGAACTGGCTCTTCGACAATGGAGGTGGCAGTTCTGGAAGATATTATTTTCAGGAAGAACCAGAAACTACTCTACGTTTTTGACTTTTTCAACGAAAGAGGTCTGTTTGTTGAATATACCGGAGAGTTCAAGGAGATATCCGGCCAGGAGTATCCGTTATGCACCAATTCAAAAGGAGTACCCCCCAAGCAGGTTATTTTCGGGAGCAGTTCAAGAAAGCTCTATAATAATATTGTATTGTCAGATGAGGATGAGGACGATGATGAAGACGAAACTGAAGTCGACGACCTTTTCCTGAACAGTGAAGATGAGGAATCACTTCCCGATTTCGAAAATGAAGAACCTCTGAGCGAAGAAGAAGAATAGCAGTTCAGGGATAATTCCAATGAAAAATACAATGATAGTCCTTCTTGGTCCGACCGGGGTCGGGAAGACAGATCTTTCAATTGCTATAGCCCGCCACTTCGGATGCGAGATCATATCAGCTGATTCACGGCAGTTTTACAGTGAAATGAGAATCGGTACTGCGGTTCCTTCCCCTGAACAGCTAACAGAAATAAAACATCACTTTGTCGGTTTCCTCTCTGTAAAAGAGTACTACAGCTCAAGTCTTTTTGAAAGGGACGTTCTTAAAATCCTTCCCTGGCTCTTCAGTAAAAACGGTGTTGTATTAATGACCGGCGGATCGGGAATGTATATCGATGCTGTTTGTGATGGTGTTGATGATATCCCTGATGTTGATCCCGAGATAAGGGAGAAATTAATAACAAAATATGACGAAGAAGGTATTGAAGGATTAAGAATCGCATTGAAGCTGCTCGATCCTGAACATTATGATAAAGTAGACCTGAAGAATCCAAGGAGGATCATGAGAGCTCTCGAAATATGTGAATCCACAGGACAGCCATATTCAGCATTTCTTACAAAACAAAAACGCAAAAGGGATTTTAAGATAATAAAGACCGGATTGCAACGACCGAGAGAAGAATTGTTCGAAAGGATAAACCTGAGGGTTGACCAGATGATACGTGATGGACTGGAGGAAGAAGCAAGGAAGCTATTTGATCTCAGGCACGTGAATGCACTGAACAGTGTAGGTTACAGGGAGTTCTTCGATTTTTTCGAAGGTAAGATATCCAGGGAAAAAACCATTGAACTTATAAAGCGGAATACCCGCAGGTTCGCAAAACGACAGATGACGTGGTGGGGGAAGGATGAGGCGATAATCTGGTTCGATCCTTATAAATTGGACGAGATTATAAGCTTGATTGAAAGCAAGTTACGAGATTAGGATATTAAGGCTTTACGGAATTATGGTTTTAAGGCTTGAAGGTCTTGAATTGTGAAATAATTAATCAGGATTTTTTAACCTCCTGATGGTTTCTGCCGGATCCTTAGAGCTGAAGACTGAGTTTCCTGCCACGAGTACATTTACACCGGTTTCTATTAACTTACGGGCGTTGCCGGTATCGATTCCGCCATCAACCTCTATCAGAACGTCATAACTACTCCTGTCAATCATCTCCCTCAGGTCAGCAATCTTATTATAACTTTCCATAATGAAAGACTGTCCGCCGAAACCCGGATTGACAGTCATGATCAGTACCATGTCGATATAAGGCAGAATGTTCTTTAAAAGACTTACGGGTGTATGCGGATTAAGTGCAATACTGGCTTTCATTCCAAGTCTGCGGATCTCTGTTACGGTTCTGTGCAGATGAGTGCATGCTTCGTACTGGACTGTAAGGTTATCAGCACCTGTTTCCTTCCAGCGCGTCAGGTACCTGTCGGGGTCGATGATCATCAGGTGGACATCGAGCGGTTTCTCTGCGATTTTCTTCACATATTCAATAACCGGAAATCCGAATGATATATTTGGGACAAAAACACCATCCATTATATCGCAGTGGATCCAGTCGGCTTCGCTTCTGTTCACAAGCCTGATGGCATCTTCCAGATTACCAAAATCGGCAGCCAGAATGGAAGGAGAAACAAGATGATCCATTTATGATTGTTTTCTTCAAAGATAAAAACAAAAAGCTAACCCAGATAAGTTTTAAGGATTTTACACCTGGTTGTAAACTGGATCCTTTTTATTGCTTTTTCTTTTATCTGACGCACCCGCTCGCGTGTAAGGTTCAGCTCCTCTCCGATTTCCTCAAGAGTGTACGGATGCTTCATTCCAAGTCCGAAGTATAGCTTCAGAACTTTTGCCTCGCGTGGCGAAAGGGTTGCGAGAGCGCGTTCAATCTCATATGCAAGCGATTCATTTATAAGGTTCTTATCGGGACTTGGTGTATCATTGCTCTGGAGCACATCGTACATATTGTTATCTTCCTCGGAGCTGAGAGGTGCATCCATGCTGACAGTCCTGCCGTTTGTTTTAAGGGATTCCTTGACATCTTCAGGAATCATTTCAAGCAAATCAGCTATCTCCTGGGCGGATGGTTCACGTTCAAATGACTGTTCAAGCCTTGCAAAGGCTTTGTTGATCCGGTTTATCGATCCGATTTTGTTAACCGGAAGTCTGACGATCCTGGCCTGTTCGGCCAGTGACTGTAGAATTGACTGACGTATCCACCAGACTGCATAAGAAATAAATTTAAAGCCACGGGTCTCATCAAAACGCTGGGCAGCCTTCATCAGTCCGAGATTCCCCTCATTTATAAGGTCAGGAAGACTCATTCCCTGATTCTGATATTGTTTTGCAACGGATACAACAAAGCGGAGGTTGGCTTTAACTAACTGCCGTAGAGCATCTGCATCTCCTGTTCTTATTCTTCGCGCCAGTGCAACCTCGTCCTCAGGCGAAATTAAATCGACTCTCCCAATCTCCTGAAGATATTTATCAAGAGAGGGAGTATCACGGTTGGTTACCTGTTTTGTTATCTTTAACTGACGCATTTACAGGCAATAATTAGTTTCCCGGGAAATCAAGCTCAAGAAGTACAATTTTAATAAAAAATAAGATTCCCCCGACAGATTGACTATTTTTTTTGGGAAATGAATAATATTTTTTGTATATTGCCGTAGTATTTTACATATTGAATATCAAATTATTAATTCAATTTGAGAAAAAATCGTTGCATTTTAACAAGATTTGACGTTTAGAATCATACTTTTTAACTATAATTGTACCGTTTTTCGGAATATGTAGAATAAGCGTTGCATAATCCATCCGGCTCATCATCAATCTTGATCCGGGTTTCCAAAAGCAAAATCGTTTTGATCAGTTAAATTCCATATTTTTATTATTGACTTATGTACGACATTCTTGAGTTAAGTAAGAAGCTCCTGCCTGAATTAAGGGAGATAGCAAAAGAACTTAAAATAAAAAGGGCCGAATCATTAAAAAAACAGGACCTTGTTTATAAAATCCTTGATCAGCAGGCAATTGAAGCAACTGAGATAAAAAATGCCCAAAGGAAGGAGCATCTCTCAGATAACAAAACCGGACAGGAACACGAATCCGGTCACAGGCGCGGTAAAAGGCCAAGGACTACCAAACCGGTAATCAACCGGCCCGGTGAGTCAGTCATCTCAGTATCCCCTGATGACCTGAAATATATTGGCACACCAGGCGGAGAAGATTGGAAAGAAAATTCAAAGAACTCTGAGAAACCTGAAGAAAAGCCGGATCTGTTCAAACCTCGTGAACCTTTGACTGAAGACAAAACTATCCTTCCAACGTGGAGCCCTGAACCGAAACCCGAAGAAGAGATGGAAAAGACAATAGTACCGGAAGTGAAGGCAGAGGATCATTATAAAGAAGTAGTACCGGAATTAATTCCTGAACCACCTGATGAAAGTCCGGTTGTCTTTAACAACAATGACGGAGATACCCAATTCAATGAGCATAAATCCGAAGAGGTTCCTCTTCCGATGGATATAATTATTGAACCACCACCAGTTGTTGAAACTCCAATAGTTGTTGACCTGCCGACGGCTGTGGAACCTGCTCCTCAGAAGGAAGAGAAGAAAGAGAGACCTTACGAGTTTGAAGGAATAATATTTAATACAGGTGTTCTGGAAATTATGCCTGACGGTTACGGTTTTCTGAGATCAGCCGATTACAACTACCTCAATTCTCCTGATGATATTTACGTTTCACAATCACAAATAAAGCTGTTCGGACTGAAAACGGGTGACACCATAAGAGGGACAATCCGTCCGCCGAAAGAGGGTGAAAAATATTTTCCTCTTATCAAAGTGGATGAGATCAACGGGAGAAGTCCGGATTTCATCAGGGACAGGGTTCCATTTGATTTTCTTACTCCCCTGTTCCCTAATGAGAAATTTACGTTATGTACACCTGGTGAAGGAAGCTTGTCGGTAAGAGTTATCGATATGTTCACTCCGCTTGGCAAAGGACAGCGCGGACTGATCGTAGCTCAGCCAAAAACGGGTAAGACTATTCTTCTTCAGGAGATTGCTAATGCTATAGCAAAATATCACCCGGAAGTCTACCTGATGATCCTGCTTATTGATGAAAGGCCTGAAGAAGTAACCGACATGGCACGGAACGTAAATGCTGAGGTTATTGCCTCTACCTTCGATGAACCGGCCGAGAGGCATTGCCGTGTAGCCAATATCGTTCTGGAAAAAGCAAAACGGCTTGTTGAATGCGGACATGATGTGGTTATTCTCCTCGACTCAATTACCCGTCTGGCAAGGGCATTCAATACAACAGCACCTGCATCAGGGAAGGTCCTTTCAGGCGGTGTTGACTCGAACGCCCTTCATAAACCCAAGAGGTTTTTTGGGGCTGCCAGGAATATCGAAGAGGGTGGATCCCTGACCATCCTCGCTACGGCTCTC
>CAZKMH010000266.1:0-5461 GCA_964553395.1 uncultured Rikenellaceae bacterium
CCCCTCTCCGTCTCTCCCCCTCCTTCCTGTCATCGGGCCTTTAATTAAAATAACTACTCCCGTCCCAGCAATGCGTACACAGTCTTTCCTTTGGCAATCCGATTGCAGCAACAAGATCGTCAAGACGCTGATAGATCAGTGAGTCAAAACCGAGGTTCTTTGCAATTTTTGCTACCAGCATCCTATATTTTTCGGAATCCGGATCAGAAAATTCATGCAGTTTATCATCTCCCATATTCATCTGTTTGATCGCCTGTCTCCCGGCAAGCTCAAGCGGTGTCCGCGACTGTGTAAAATTCAGGAATTCGCAAGGATACAAAAGCGGCGGACAGGCTATTCTCATATGCACCTCAGCAGCACCTGACTTACGGAGTTCAATTGTACTGTCCTTAAGCTGGGTACCTCTCACAATACTGTCATCGATAAAGATCATCTTCTTTCCTTCAATCACTTCCCTGATCGGTATGAGCTTCATTTTTGCAACCAGATCGCGCTGTTTCTGGCTCTGCGGCATAAAACTCCTTGGCCAGGTTGGGGTGTATTTTGAATATGCGCGCATATAGGGGATTCTTTTTTCGTTTCCGTACCCGACTCCATGCCCTACACCGGAATCGGGTATTCCCGATACAAAATCGGCTTCGACATTATCTCTCTTTGCAAGGGATGCTCCACACTTATAGCGGCATCTTTCAACATTTATTCCTTCATAGTATGACGGCGGATATCCCCAGTAATCCCACAGAAATGCACAAATCTGCATTTTTTCGCCCGGTTCTCTGACGCGGGTATAACCATCTGCTGTAATATGAACGATTTCTCCGGGTCCCAGGTAATATTCCAGCTCATAACCGGTGTTCGGGAATGAGCATGATTCCAGGGCAACGGCATGAGCACCCTCTTTTTTCCCTATCACAACGGGGGTTCTGCCAAGTTTATCACGCGCAGCAATTATTCCTTCATCCGTCAGAATAAGCAGGGAACATGATCCTTTAATGCTTTTAAAAACATGCTCAATCCCTGAAACAAAAGTGTCTTTTTCGCAGATCAGGTTGGCAATAACCTCAGTAGGATTAATATTTCCCTCAAAATTCTCTGTAAAATGTTTCTTTTGACTGAGGAAGTTTCTTTCGAGTTCTTCCAGATTCAGTATCCGGCTTACAGTTACTATTGCAAAGCGGCCAAGATGTGAATTAAAAAGTATCGGCTGAGGATCGGTATCACTGATCACCCCCATGCCCGAGTTTCCTGAAAATCCGGCCAGCTCATCTTCGAATTTGTTCCTGAAATAAGCATTTTCAATATTATGAATGGAACGGCGGAATCCTTTTTCCGGAACAATAAACACCATACCCGCCCGTTTCGTTCCCAGATGAGAATGATAATCAGTTCCGTAAAATACCTCCTCCACACACTCTTTCTTTGAAACGGCACCAAAAAAACCACTCATGTTATTGAATATTAATAAGTTATTAAGATATTTTTTTTTGTAAATTTAATCATAGAATCCGATATTTTAATAATTCAGAGTATAATATTATTTTTACAGACTTTTTGTTTACTCTAATAATACAATAATGGCAGATATTAAAGATAATCCGCAAAGTTTACAGGGTACCGTTAAAAATCCACCGGTCGGAATGATCGCCCTCTCAATAATACTGGCGGTTGGGCTAATTTTTCTTGTTGTGATGTACTTCGACCAGAAAAACAAAATGGTCGAAATGGAAACCGTTCTCACGAATGAAAAGGATTCCCTGGCAAATGAGCTCATGCGCATGGTTGCTGCCTATGATACCATGAAAACAAATAACGACACTCTGAATGCAAACCTTGAAAAAGAGAAAAAGAGGATCCTCCAGCTTCTATCAATTAATGCTTCCAACGTTCAGCTTATCAGGAAATATAGAAGCGAAATCGGTACCATGAGAGACATAATGAAAAGCTATATTGTGCAGATTGATTCCCTTAATACCAGGAATAAGTTTCTTTTTGCCGAAAATGTGCAGATCAGGCAGCAGATAACCAGGGTGCAGAATACCAATATCGAACTGGAAAAAGTAAAGGAGGAGCTGAGCTCCAAGGTTGAAGTAGCATCAGTGATCCAGGCTAAAAATATAGTTGCAGCAGCCCTGAACAAAAAGCGTAAGGAAACTAACAGATTAAACCTGCTGGAAAATTTAAGGGTTTGCTTTACACTCCGTGAGAATGCGATAGCCCAGGCAGGACAGAAAGAGGTGTTTATGAGAGTTATCAGGCCTGATTCACTCGTTATTACCGGCAGCCCTGACAGCCTGTTTGACTACAGGGGAAATAAACTGATCTTTTCAGCAAGCCGGGCGGGAGACTATATGAACCAGGACCTTGAGATGTGTATTTTTCTGGCAAACACCGGTGATTTCATTCCCGGCAATTACAGCGTTGAGCTTTATCTCGAAAATAATATTATCGGACGGACCAATTTTATGCTTGCAAAGAGATAATCACTTTTCGCCCGGCATCATCATTTCCGAAATAATATTATCCGAAATCATTTTACCCTGATTCGTGAGAACCAGGTTGTTATTTTCCTGTTTCATCAATCCGTAATTTATAAACTTACCGCTGAGGTTTACCACATAATCATATCCCTCCTTTTCAAAGATCTTCTCCACGTATTCAAGATCTATACCCCACATTGTCCTCAGGGATGTCATTATGTACTCATTGAATCTTGTTTTAATGTCAAGCTCCTCCCTTTCAAAGAGCAGCTTCCCTCCTTTCAGGGCTTTAATGTATTTTTTAAGGTCACGGATATTCCATTGTCTCGAATATCCGTTGAATGAGTGGGCCGATGGCCCGAGACCAAGGTATGACACCTGTTTCCAGTAATTTGTATTGTGAACAGAGAAATAATCCGGTTTACCGAAATTGGATATTTCATAATGTATAAATCCTGCCGATGTTGTTTTATCTATAAGCAGATTGAATTCAGCTGTACTCTCCTCTTCATCAACCTCTTCCAGCACTCCTTTTTCCTTCATTCTACCAAAGACCGTCCCCGGTTCGATGGTCAGGTGATAGGCAGAGAGATGCCTGATATCAAATGACAGTGTTTTATCGAGATTTGAAGCCCAGTTGTCAATGCCCATGCCCGGAATGCCATATATAAGATCAACTGATATATTCTCAAATCCGGCATTTATGCTTTTCTCTATTGCATCCTGTGCTTCCAGAGCCGTATGTCGCCTGTTCATCATTTTCAGGTCCTCATCCCGCCACGACTGCACTCCCAGGCTAATCCTGTTGATATTAATCTGTCTGAGTTCTTTAAGATAATTTCCTGTTATATCATCAGGATTAAGCTCAACGGTTATCTCATTTTCGGGCTCTATGACAAACAGCTTTCCGAGGAAATCAATGATATTTTCAAGTTCCCCGGCGGTAAGTACCGAAGGCGTTCCTCCTCCGATATAAATAGTTTTTACCGGTTCTCCTGCCAGGTAATTCTGCCTCATTTCCGCCTCTTTTTTTAAGGCATCGATATAGGCGGAATTATCATCTTGCGCAATTACATGGTAGAAATCGCAGTAATGACAAAGCTTTTTGCAAAATGGTATATGTATGTATATTCCTGCCATTCCCGAAAAATGCAACTGCTAAAAATATGAATAAAATACCATTCTAATTGCTAAATTTGTTGCAAACTGAAATAATGATAAGGAAGAACATTTTCTCAATTTCTGTCTCCCTGATTATATTGTATTTAAGCCTGTCGACACCACAGACATTTGTAAAAATAGGTTTTTTCAATATACCATATCTGGATAAGTTTGTTCATTTCGGTCTTTATTTTGTGCTGATGGCAGTCATAATAATCGAACACAGGAATTTCTTTACGAATACAAGGATCCTTATTCTGGTTGCTCTAATCCCGTTCTTTCTGGGTATAATTGTTGAACTTTTGCAAACAGGATTGACAAATTACCGCAGGGGAGAAGTACTTGATATGTTCGCCGACACTGCAGGAATAATTATAGCTTTACTTATATGGCTTTTTATAAGACCTTATTACAATAAGGAAAGCCTCAAATAAGAATTAATTCGGATTTCCCGGCATTTTGTACAAGCTCATGGATGGTAGTGCTGCTGAATAGCTTTACAAGATCCATTCTAACTGATGAATAAGCCTCATGCAACGCGCAGGGATTTTTGGTTTTATCTGCATAAGTACAGGTATCATGATGTATAAGACAACTGGTGAAAATGGCCTCTCCGTCAATTGTTTTCACTATATCCAGCAGTGATATTTCTTTCGGATCTTTCGACAGTGAAAAGCCACCATGGGGACCTTTTAATGATATAAGTATTTTTTGTTTTGCCAGCTGTTGAAGTATTTTTGCCAGGAACGGTGTGGGCAATTTAAGGTCCTTAGAGATTTGCTTTATCCCGGTCTTTCCGTTTCCAACCGGCTGATTTGCAAGATACATTACAGCCCTGATTCCATATCTGCATGAATTTGAAAGCATTTCAATACATTTTTAGCGGGATTTTGTCAATTCTTCTTTTATGCCGGCCGCCTTCAAAGGATGTTTCAAGAAATGTTCTGACTATAAGTTCTGCTTCCGGCTCCGAAATGAACCTTCCCGGCAATGCACATATATTGGCATCATTATGAGCCCTTGCAAGCCTGCTTATATCTTCATTCCAACATAATGCACTCCTGACATTCTGGTGTTTATTTGCTACCATATTGATCCCATTGCCGGTCCCGCATATAGAAATTCCCAGATCATAATCACCGTCAGAAACTGCTTCGGCAAGCTGATGTCCGTAATCAGGATAGTCAACATCCTCCGGTGTAAAGGATCCCAGGTCTTTCACCTCATATTTTTCCTTTATCAGGAACTTTAAAAGCTTCTGTTTAAGTGCAAAACCAGCGTGATCAGATACTATTGCAATTTTTTTCTTTTTCACATTTACAACCTTAATCTTTTTCTTAATATGCTTTTATTCATAAAAACATCCGTAATTTAATAAAAAAATATTCTTTTATCCTTTTTTATTAATTATAACTAACAAATCTGGTTGTCAAATGTTTTATATTCATGATTATTTGAAGATCATCCTTTTCCGTGTGTGCATAAACCGGTTAATTAAAATCTCTAAACTTGTTCATTTAAGTTAAATCTTTTCGAAACCGGTTATTTTAAACAAAAAAGACAAAAGTTTTAATGAAATAATGTCAGGGTATGAACCCTTAATGAACATTAAAAAACATAATTTTGTTTTTAAACTGCTACTTAAATATGATTCTTAACACCTGTTAATTAAAATGCTAACATTCTGATAATCAAAAATGGTATATTTTTTGAGCTGTTGAAAAGATGTTTGCCTTTTGATGAATACGGAAAAAACAATAAAATAATTCATAAAATTTCAACACAATTAACAGCATAACATCATTACCATAGATATTTTTATT
>CAZKMH010000267.1:0-4419 GCA_964553395.1 uncultured Rikenellaceae bacterium
CATTATCAAACCCAGGAAACTGAGTGGAGGGCCGGGCAATACAGGAACCAGACAGCCGATTATCCCGACTATCAACAGAAAAATACCCAGAATAAGGAATATATAATCAGACATTCAGAGGTGGTGTTCAGCACAAATTTTTCAGAAGCCGTTTATTTCTTACCAAGATCATCAAAATCGATGTTCGTGAATTCCTCTGTTCTCAGCGTATCATTTTCGGCAACGGTTTTATTATCTGATATCACCACGGTAGTTTTAATTTCAGGCTGTCCGTTATCGATATAAGTGACAGCATCCCTGAGCCCTTCTGTGAATTTGTCAAAATCCTCTTTGTAAAGAAAGATCTTATGCTTTTCATAAAATACCTTTCCTTCCTTACCTAAACGTTTTTTGCTCTCAGTAATAGTAAGGTAATAATCCTCCTTCCGTGTAGCTTTCACATCGAAAAAATATGTCCTTTTTCCGGCACGCACAATCTTTGTGAATATCTCCTCCTTTTGAATTTTTTCCTCGCTACCGTTTATTTCTTCCTTAATTACGGCTTCTTCTTCCATTTGCAAGTCAGTTAAAGTTAGGGGTTTAAATATTTATATCGTCAAATGTAACAATAATTTTGTCAAATCAAAGCAGGGCTTAATAAATGTCCTGAAAATTTGTTCCCGTGTTTTGATGGTAACGGAAAAAGAGTATTTTTGCACGGGGAAAAACTGAAGTTCTTTCAAGATGATAAGCAGAAGATTATTGCGCATAAAGGCTCTGATGTCGCTTTATGCTTTTAACCGCAGGGAGGATGACGATCTGGCCAAAGCTGAAAAGGAACTTATGTTCAGCATTGGAAAGACATATGATCTTTACCATTACCTTCTGCTGCTTGTTCTCGAGGTAAACGATATTGCCGAAAATAAGATCGAACAGGCACTCCACAAGAAAATACCAACTCCCGCGGATCTGAATCCTAACCGTCGATTCATTGATAATCAGGTAATTTCCCAGATCAGGAAAAATTCGGCATTTAAGAAATATATTTTCAGTTCAAAGCTTACATGGGTTAACTTCTCCCACATCCCGCGCCTGTTGTATAATAAAATGATCTCATGGGAAGTCTATGACGAGTATATGAACTCGGAAATCAATAACTATCAGTCAGATAAGAAGTTTATTATCAGACTGATAACCGAGCTGTTCTCTGAATCGGAAGATCTTCTATACTCTCTTGAAGAGCAGAGTATATACTGGAATGACGACATAGAGTATGTTCTGGTCATGATCGAGAAGACACTTAAGAAATTCAAGGCTGATTCGGGAGAAAATACCGGACTGATGCCTCTGTTTAAGAATGATGAGGATGAAGAATTTGTAAAGGTATTGTTCAGGAAGACAGTACTTCGTACAGGAGAATTCTCCGAACTGATCGACAGTAATACCACAAACTGGGAGGTTGAGCGCATAGCCCTGATGGATATACTTGTGATGCAGCTTGCCATAACCGAGGTACTTGAGTTCCCGGAAATTCCTGTCAAGGTAACTTTAAATGAATACATTGAGATAGCCAAGTATTATTGTACTTCAAAAAGCAGTACCTTTGTCAATGGAATTTTGGATAATATTGTAAAGGAGATCCGGGGGAAAGGACTTATAAAGAAATTTGGCAGAGGACTGGTGGGCGAATCCCTCAAATGATCCGGGAACACTTAAAAACAACTTCATTAATAATAATTAATAATTAACACGATGACCAATTTTGCATTTTTATACCTTATGGGACAGCCTGCCGGAGCAACTGGCGGGCAGAGCAACGCATTTATTACCTTCCTTCCACTGATCCTGGTTTTTGTCGTATTCTATTTCTTTATGATAAGACCTCAGATGAAGAAACAGAAAGAAATGACCAATTACAGGAGTTCATTGAAAAAAGGCGATAAGGTTATTACTACCGGCGGAATCTATGGAAGGGTGCATGAGGTGAAGGATAACTATATCATGATGGATGCCGGGGGAGATATGAAACTTAAGGTAGACAAAAGCGCTCTGCTTAAAGATCCTTCTACCGGGGAATAATTCCGCATACTTTTAAATCCTGTGGAAAAAAACGTCGGGATACGAGCAGGAAAACCTGCGAAGAAGGGAGCAATCTCACTCAGATCAGATATAATTGGTTTTGCTTTTTTTCTTTTTCTCTCCTTTATTTTCTGGTATCTCAATTCCATGGGGAAGGTTATTCAATCCGATATAAAGTACCCGTATCGCTTCATCAACATGCCAAGAGACAGGCAATTAGCAGAAGTGAACCCTGCGAAGGTGAACCTGTTCCTGCAGGGAACGGGATTTTCGATGCTGCAGCTCAAAATATCAGGGAACAGGACTCCGGCTGAGATCGATCTTGCAAAGGTTCCCTATAAAAGCAGCCGTAGTGGTGATCCGGATGAATATTACCTTATTACATCGGGACTGGTGCAATCTTTCACCAATCAGCTGAAACCCGACTGCAGGATCACATCGGTCAAGCCCGATACTTTGTTTTTCTCGTTTAAAGAGGTAGCAAATTGAAGCTCGGAGTAACGGGTGGAATAGGCAGCGGTAAAACATCCGTCTGCAGGGTATTCGGGGTCCTCGGTATCCCGGTTTTTTCAGCGGACCCTGAAGCACAGATCATCATGAATTATGATGAATCCATAATAAGCGGGATTAACGAGATTGCCGGGAAAGATCTCTATCCTGATGGAATTCTTGATAAGGAGGGACTTGCAGCACTTATCTTTAACGATCCGGCAAAGCTCAGCAGGGTAAACGCTCTGGTTCATCCCGTCGTTTTACGGCACTTTAACGAGTGGGCCGGAAAGCAAACCGCACCCTATGTTATTATGGAAGCCGCAATTCTTTTTGAAAGCGGTGCCGCCAGTCTTGTTGACAGGGTTGCCACAGTTATCGCACCGAAAGAGGAGAGGATCTCACGTGTCATCAAAAGAAACAAGCTTTCGAGGGAGCAGGTCAGCGAACGGATAAGGAATCAGATGAGCGATGCTGAAAGAATAAAAAGATCAGATTATATAATTAATAATTCTGAAAATGAAATGATTATCCCTGTAATCCTCGGGATACATGAAGATATCCTTAATCACTTAAATTCCTGAAAATTAATATGGGTCAATTCGGAAAATGGATCGGAGGAGGCCTGGGCTGGGTAATGGGAGGTCCTATTGGCGGACTGCTGGGATTCCTGGTCGGGTCAGTGGTAGACAATGTCCAGATTGGGGATCTGAGTGTCGGGCAGGGAAATACAAGGACCACACCAGGCGGATTTGGGGTTACGCTTATGGTCCTGATAGCCGCAGTTATGAAAGCCGATGGAAAGGTGGTTAAATCGGAACTTGATTATGTGAAGCAGTTCTTTGCCAGACAGTTCGGACAGAATGCTGCAGGAGAGGCCTCAATGATGCTCCGGGACCTGCTTAAACAGAATATCCCCCTGACGGATGTATGCAACCAGATTGCCAGGAATATGGACTACTCCTCGCGCCTGCAATTGCTCCACCTGCTTTTTAATGTATCACTTGCCGACGGGATTGTCCATTCATCCGAACAACAGGTAATAAACCGGATATCGGACTACATTGGGATCTCGTCCGCCGACTTCGCTTCGATCAGTAATATGTTCATCCCTGAAACGGATTCTTCTTATAAGATCCTCGAAATTAAACCTTCAGCAACAAATGAGGATGTCAAAAAAGCATACAGACGCATAGCGATGAAATATCATCCCGACAAGGTAAGTCATCTTGGAGAGGACTTCAGGAAAACTGCAGATGAAAAGTTCAGAAAGGTCAATGAAGCATATGAAAAGATCAAGAAAGAGAGAAATATGACCTGATTTTCAAGAAAAAAGTGCCTCATAGATAACAGATTCCCGTACAAAACTTAAATTTGCACACAAAAGAGACAAGATGGTTCTAAAGGATATTATGGCAATATCAGGCCAGCCAGGGCTTTTCAAATTTATTGCGCAGGGAAAAAATGCAATTATTGTTGAACACCTCGAGACCAAAAAACGGAGCAGTGCATTCACTTCTGCCAGGGTCAGTTCACTGGAAGAGATCTCAATCTTCACCGACGAGGAGGACCTGCCACTCGGTAAGGTTTTCGATCTGATTTACGAAAATACAAATGGCGGACCGGCAATTGATTACAAAAGTGATCCCGAAAAGCTTAAAACATGGTTCGGGGAGATATTACCAAAGTATAACAGGGAAAAAGTATATGTCAGCGATATCAAAAAAGTTGCGCAGTGGTATGATCTCCTTCACAAACTTAACCTGTTGGTAAAGGAAGAATCCGAAAAACCTGCTGAACCTGCCGAATCAGCGGAAACCGCCAAACCTGCAACCAAAGCGCGGGTACCAGGTGGCTCTGCTAAGATTTGCG
>CAZKMH010000267.1:4429-5454 GCA_964553395.1 uncultured Rikenellaceae bacterium
AATGGGAATGAATAATGGCGGAAAAGCAGACTGTGCAACCAAAGAAGGAGCCGGGAAACCTGTAAAAAAGAGATCCCCGGCAAAGAAGAAAGAAGCGGCGACCGGGAAGAAAGCCGTGTCAAAGGAAAAGAGCCCGGCTTCACCAAAAAAGAAGCCGTCAAAACCGGCAGGCAAATAAACCAACCTAACATACATGAATTTCGGCGGAGCTGAAATTATCTGTAATTACCCGGAGGCGGCGATAATCATTGTGCCTGTTCCATATGATGAAACAAGCACATGGATGAAAGGTTCCTTCAAAGCTCCCGATGCGATAAACGAAGCCTCTGTCAACCTCGAATTCTATGATATCGAAACGGGGACCGAGGTATACAGGAAAGGTATCCATACAATCGCCCCAATCACTGAGAAAAGTTCACCGGAAGCCCTGGTTAATGCCGTGCATGACAAAGCATTACACCTGTTGAAAGGCAAGAAATTCCCGGTCTTTTTAGGGGGCAATCATACGGTAAGTATCGGTGCTGCCAGAGCTTTCGCAGAACATTTCAGCAATCTGTCAGTCCTCCAGCTTGATGCTCATACAGACCTGAGGCAGGAATATGAAGGATCACAGTTAAACCATGCCTGTACCATGGCACGTATACACGAATTTGCACCGATAGTGCAGGTTGGTATCCGGAGCATGTCTGCCGACGAGCTACCCAATGCTGATATACAGAGGATCTACCCGGCTCATGAGCTTTATTATAATAAGAAGCTGTATATCAGTGCATTGAATAAATTAACCAGGAATGTATACATCACAATTGATCTCGATGTCTTTGATCCTTCAATAATGCCATCTACGGGAACACCGGAACCCGGTGGTCCGGAATATTATGAGCTGCTCCATTTCCTGAGGGGTGTTGCCGGGAAGAAAAATGTTGTAGGTTTTGATGTGGTGGAACTATGTCCGTCACCGGTGAATAAAGCTCCGGATTTTGTGGCCGCGAAAGTAATATATCAGCTGTTGAGTTACATATTTG